>NZ_PKHE01000029.1:0-13357 GCF_002847645.1 Falseniella ignava | reverse complement strand
CCCAGTTGGCAGAGCAAGTGTACTTACATTATTGAACCGCCGTATACGAGAACCGTACGTACGGTGGTGTGAGAGGACGACTAATCAACTAATGATTAGTCTCCTACTCGATTGTAAATTAGCTAAGAAGATGTAATAGGTTAGTAGCTAGGTTAAAGTACATAATTAACGCGAAACCGTCACAGATGGTCGTAATAAAAGGACCTGAAGCGACAGCTGGGTCAATACCAATCGCGTTGAACAAGGTTGGGACGACACATCCAACCACTGTTGCAATGGATAATGTAATTAATAGTGATACCCCTACAATAAAGGATAGGACGATATTTTGGTACATAACAAAGGCGATAATGCCAATCGTAATGGCAGAAGCTAACCCCATTAAAATTCCTGATAAAAATTCACGTAAGACGAGCTTGATGAAAGGTTCATCCGACTCTTCCGCTAAGGTAATACGACGGACGGAAACAGCTAAGGATTGTGTCCCAACGTTACCAGCAGAGTCGAGGATAATTGGCATAAAGGAAGCCAGTGCTACCACTTGAGCCAAAGTCTCTTCATAAGCAGAAATTAAACTTGCAGAACCAAGTCCTAATAGAATCAGGATAATAATCCACGGAACGCGTTGCTTGGTCATGTTTAAGATGGACTTATCTGCTGAATCATCATCGTCACCGGAGATACCCGAGAATTTACGGAAGTCTTCTTCCATCTCATCTTGGATAATATCCATCACGTCGTCAACGGTGACAATCCCGACGAGTTGGCGGCTTTGATTTACAACAGGGATAGCGAGTAAGTCATAGTCTTGGATGACTTTAGCCACTTCTTCTTGGTCGACGTTGGTTTCAACGAACTCAGGTTGCGTGTTCATAACGTTGCGGATGACTTCATTGCCAGGTGATAATAAGACATCACGAAGTGAGACAACGCCAGTTAATTGATCGTGCTCATTGACGACATAAATATAGTAAATCGTCTCAGATTGACGGCCGATTTGACGCATCTGTTGGATGACTTCATCAGCTGTGTCACTTTCATGTACTCGAATTAACTCGGTGGTCATAATCGAACCGGCGGTTTCCGGTGCATGCGAAAGGATTGCTTCAATGTCAATTCGGTCTTCTAAGTGCATCCGGTCTAGAATATCTTCTTGTTCTTCGGGTTTAAATCCTTGAAGTAAGTCGACCACATCGTCGTCGGCTAATTCTGAGAAGACTTCCGCTAGATAAGAATCTGGTAAATATTCCAGTGCTTCTTTCTGATTGTCGACATTCATATACTCGAATAAGTCGGCGAACTCATCCGGAGTTAAGATTTGAGAGATTTTACGTTTATTCTCAGGATAGAGAATTTCGAACAACTGTGCCTGGTCGTAATCGTGAAGGCGGAGGAAAATATCACGGAATTCCTCACGGTTGCCATTCTTAACGTAACGAATCAATTGTTCGAATACTTCAGGTTCAACGTATTCTTGAACTTGAAGTTCATCATTATTTGTATTTTTGTCTATTTGTGTCATAGAATCACCCTCTTTTCATTTTATTTGAACATACTACTCATTATACGTTATTATCCTTTGACTTGAAAGTTGAAGCAGAATCTATTGAAAGAAAGTGATTGTACTTCAGCAGTAATTGACTTATCCTTATTAAGGAAGAGGATAATTTGGAGGAAATAAGATGAAAACAATGATTCGTTATTTATTATTAATGGCTATTACGGTGCAAATCGGATTACTGAGCGTTTTCGCTCAAAATATTGAACTAAGTCAACGGGATAAAGTTGCTCAAATCGAGTTAACTCTTGAAACAAATGAAATCCAACAACAATTATTACCACCAGGCGAGTTAGAGTATCATGAGGGCAAAGTAATTTCAGGAGAAGAAATGAAAGAATTCTATCAACACTTGTTCGAAGAAATTCGCCAACACGATCTAACAGAAGATCAATTGCTGGAATTTGCTCCCGAAGCAACTTTCGAAGAACAACAAGGGACAAAACAATCGCTCGGTTGGATAAGTATTGAAGAAGGGCAAGTAATTATCTTAAAAGCAATGATTCAAGATGGAAAAGTGATTGGCTTTGAGCGCCAATATCGTAGTCCAAAGATGTTATTGCCACTGGGTATAACGGAAGATGAATTTAAAGAACTTTATCAACAATTAGAGTTGAAACCGTTACTTGAGGTGTTAGGTGAACCTGAATTTATCGGCTATATGCGCGGAGAAGATTTATCGGTCTATCAATGGGGTTCTGTGAGAGAAGTTGAGTCAGAAGATGATGAACTTGTTTCCATCTCAGTAGTCATCGGTAAAGATGATGTCGTGAAATCGGCTGAATATGTTACAGGCGCACAACATCGAGGAATTAAAGAGTAAAATTCTAGAAAAATTCTTTGAAAGATGCTCGAAGCTTATGTATAATAGCTAAGCAATTATAGCAAGATAAGAGGAGTAGCAAAATGAAACAACGATTAAAAAAAATAATTTTAATGATTACATTGTTGAGCGTAGGAGGCGTCTTGAATTTATTCGGCCCTTCGGTCTCAGCAAGTGGTGATGCATCGACCTTCTTAATTATGGGAGTCGATACCGCAGATAATATCGATACTGTTGGTAATGAGGGTGCTGGGCGTACAGATGTGATGTTGCTAGTAACTATTAGTGATACCTCGAATCGTGCGACGGTGACGAGTATTCCCCGCGATTCTTATGTAGAAGTACCAGGACACGGCACGCATAAAGTTAATGCAGCTTATCCTTTAGGAGGCAGCGAGTTGTCCGTTCAGACGGTTGAGCAGTGGCTAGATATAAAGATTGATTATTATGTGACGGTGGATATGGTCGCGTTTCGTAAAGTCATTGACACGTTAGGTGGCGTGACGATTACTCCATTAGCAACCTTTGAATTGGATGGCTATGCCTTTGAAGAAGGCGTTCCAGTCACGATGGATGGCGAGATGGCGTTGGCCTATGTCCGCGAACGAAATAATTCGGGTGGCGACTACGGACGTCAGGAGCGTCAACGCCAGTTAATGTCGGCAGTCTTTGATTTAGTGCGCGAAGAGGTCACAGGTGTCACTCAGGCTATTGGTTTATTCCAATCACTGAGTGAAGATTTGGATACGAATCTAGGCTTAATCTCATTAACACGTCTTTTTGCGTCATATCATGATTTTAATGGGGAGATTGAGTTCCATCAATTACAAGGTGAAGGCCAGTACATCGATGGGGTATACTTCGATGTGATTGATCCGACTTCGCTTGAAGAAATTAAGCAACTAATCAAAGCAGAGACGGGCGAATAAAAAAATTATATAAGTGGTATCTTCGTTAATTCCGTGATTTAATGAAAGTACCACTTTTTGTTATTTATCAAAGGAGAGAATCTAGAATGCGAAAGAAACTATACAATTGCTTAAGACTGGTGCTTGGGATTGGACTATTGGTATCATTGATTCCGCAGGTTGATGCGCAAGCGCAGATAGTGAATGGATTAGACTATGCTCCTTATACTTACTTTATTCATTATGATTATCTTGGCGAAGGGAATGAGTTTGCTGAGCAACAAGTGACCTTGGAGTATGGGGTTGATTCTGAAGGTTATTATCAATTTGTAATTAATAATCCAGGAATTCGAATGGCTTATGTTTATCGAATTACTGATGATGGGGTCTATGAAGAGGCTTATTTTCCGGATGCGAAGCCCGGAGTAGATTATCGAGAAGAGGCAGATGCAAGAGATGATCAACGTTCGTTAATTCTACCAACAGAGATTCAAATTGGCACTAAATATCATCGTGGTTACCGTAAAGAACAGACCATCGAAGTGACCGATATATTGGAGCAATTTGAAGTAGGTGGCGCTCGCTACCTAAATGTGATTGAGCTCACCGTACATGACCCGGACCCATCCATCGATCAGAAGTATTATTATGCACCAAAAGTGGGTCTCTTACTCGATCAATTTAAGACAAAGACTTCTGAGACGGATGAATATGTAGTGACCACAACTTTGAATTATTTTAGTGGTATGTCACAGCGTTTATTGGAAAAATAAGGCACTTAGCTAGAAAGTTTAACTTTGACCTAAAATAAAGTATAATGGGACACAGGAGTTTATGAATTTGCATGCTCCTCGTAAAAATTAATTAAATCTATATATTATCCATGAGATTATTTAGGAGGAACACATATGTGTCATTTATTAAAACGTTGGCTGAAAGGAACGCTAGCTTGTGTCATTCTAGCTAGTGGGTTTGGCTCTTTGATACAGAATTATCCGATAATTTTAGCACAGGAAGAAGAATCAAGTAATGAACAAGGTGAGAGTGAAGCAGAAGGACAAACAAATCTTTATACTCCCGAAGAAGCTCAAGCTTATATTCAATCGAATAATTTAGTAGAAGCGATGAAGCATGAGTTAGTGACGCAACAATACTTAAGTCAATCAAAAATAGATCGACTTCCAAGTGAGGCAGTTTACCAAGCGCTTTATTATCAATTGACGATTGCGCCGGGGGAAGCGACTGTTCCAGGAACTTTCCACGTAATCGCCAGTCAGTATCCTGAAATTGTGAATGGTCCGGATCAACAGATGACTGCAGAAGAAGCTCAAAAATTTATTCAAGAAAATAACTTAGTTGAAACGACCAAACAATTGATGCTCGAAGCCCAATTATTAACGCAAGAACAGTTGGATCAATTGCCAGAGGATGCGGTACTAAATGCGTTAATTCAACAATTTACTGAGCACGATCCAGCCGGAGATTTTGGTAATACATTCCAAATATTAAAAGCGATGTATCCTGAAATCTTTGAGCCTGAAGTGGTTGAGACCGTTGTCGTACCGAACCATACACAACAACTTGATCGCAATCAAATCATTCAATTAGGTGAGCGTCAATATACGTTACAACAGGTTTACTTGTTAGCTCCTGGTGAAGCAGGTAATACGTCGAACGACTATTGGGTAGGTATCGAAGTAGAATATACGAATGAGACCGACCAGGTTGATAAAGATTATTACAAAGAGTGGATTACGCAAGTATTGCTTGTCCAAGACAGTGAGCGAGGCTACAACGCACTTACAATGCAACAATATAAATTGCCAAAGATTGATCGTTCTGTACGTCTTGAAAATAATGAATCAGCCGAGAGAACGACTTCCATTACGAAAAAAGAAGTCAAGCCGAAAGAGACCGTTCGCGAGATTATTTATTATCGATTGAATAATATCGAAGATGATATTGCTATCTATGTGGCTCCGCAAGATACACAGTATGAGCTTGAAATGGAAGGCTTACGCCAACTGCCACCACGTAGTGCGGTATATTACAGTTCATCGAATAACCAGATTGCTTATTTGTTTGATTTTGATCAACTATACTTAATCTATTCAGATCAGACACGTTTATCCGATATTAATCAAATTCCAGGCCGCAGTACTTCGGTACAGGAGCAAGCTTTATCAGATGAGGCTTGGGTTCAATATCAAAAGTTAGCTCAAGAACTCGATATTCAAAACAGTCAAATAATGTTACTGGATGAGGTTGTCTATGAACTCAGTGGTGATATGGTTGGGGTCCGTCAGCGTCCTAGCGAGGACGAAGCGGCTCCACCAGAAGGTGAATCCACTGAAGGAGAATCTGAAGAAGAACTTGATGGCTTATCAAATATCTTGCTTACGTTCCGATTAAATAAAGAACGCCAAGAATTAGTTAATGAATATCGCGAGATGTATAAACTATTGCCTGTCGATTGGAAACATCTAGAGATTGAATAACAAAGCAAAAGCTAGGATTTGAGGTGTCCCTCATAATCCTAGCTTTTTTATAAACGATCAATGGAGATATATTTAGAGTTTTGCACGACTTGAGGCAAGTGCACGTTGTACTAGAGGATAGAGTAAGAAAGCAACGCCTGCGCCGATTAATCCTTGGAGAAGGTTACCACCGATACTTGCGGT
Organism: Falseniella ignava; assembly: GCF_002847645.1. Classification (NCBI taxonomy): domain Bacteria; kingdom Bacillati; phylum Bacillota; class Bacilli; order Lactobacillales; family Aerococcaceae; genus Falseniella; species Falseniella ignava. The sequence continues at coordinate 7,387 of NZ_PKHE01000029.1, read as the reverse complement.
AGCTGCAGCAACATCATATAAGATGCTATCAACGATAAAATAACCTAGCGCCATCACGAGACCAGCTGGAATCACTGCTGCCAGACGATTGTGGAAGCGATGGAATAAGTAGCCAGCTAGGAACCCTTCCAATCCTTTCACGAAAAATGTGAAGAGCGCATAATTCGCCCATCCAGCAAAGATATCGGCTAAAGCACTACCAATTCCGCCAATTAAGAAGCCCCATTGAGGACCTAAGAGCAGTCCGCCAATCATTAAGACCGCATCGCCTAAATTAAAGTATCCTGCACCAAGTGGGACTTGAACGATCATTGTCATAATGACGGTTAGAGCGGCCAATACAGCACTAATAATTAAATAATAAGTCATGTTTTTTTCTTTCATCTTCTTAAACCTCCTATGGTTAATTGCTATGATTAGTATGCCATAGACATGTCAAAATTGCTACACCCAAAATAGAGTGATGAGTGAATGTCTGAAATATCGTATCAATAAATGTCATTAAAACAAAATAATAAAAAGGCTTACATTTTTAGACAAGATGTGTCATAATGGTAGCAATCTATTTTCAGGATAAGGGGGACTACAATTGCAATACTCAGGTGTAAATATCATCTCAACCGAACGATTAATTTTGCGTCCATTTCGAATGGAAGATGCAGAAGTGATGTTTGAGCGTTGGGCAAGTGATGAAGAGACGGTCCATTATTTAAGTTGGATGGCGCATCAAAGTTTAAAAGACACCAAACGTATTTTGAAAGTTTGGATGAACGGTTATTTGACAAAGACGAGTTACGTCTGGGCCATTTGCCCGAAATCAACCCCTGATCAGCCGATTGGATCAGTTAGTTTGCACAGCTTTGATGAAAAATTACCTTCCGCTGAAGCGGGGTATGTTATTGCACGGGATTACTGGAATCAAGGCTATGCGAGTGAAGCGCTGCGTGCCGTGTTGGAATACGGATTAGATTTAATGAATCTCCATCGTATCTCAGCTTATCACCATGTTGATAATGAAGCCAGCGGTCGTGTAATGGAGAAAGCTGGCATGACCTATGAGGGTCGTATTCGTGAAGCTTATAAAGATAAGCATGGACATTACATGGATGTGAAGCAATACAGTGTTTTACATTCGGACTTATCTTTAGGCTATCTTTAATTGATGTAGATTAGTGTAATCATTCCATTATTATCATTTCATTTTAACGATAAAACCGACTTCCTCAAAAGAAGTCGGTTTATTGTTATTAGTAATAATTAATATTCAGCTTGCCAGATGGCTTCTTCAATCACAGCATCAATATCTTGAATCTCTACTTGAGCCATCCCTTCTTCAATGGCAGCTTCGATAACGGCTTTCGCAACGAGCTTAGAAGCCTGACGAAGCTTAGAAACATGCGGTAAGATGGGTGCACCGAGATAACTTAAGTCTTGTAGTGAAGCAATACCATGCGCAGCTGCGTTAAGCATTTTGTCTGTTACATGTTTAGCTTGGGCAATCACAATACCTAAGCCTAGACCTGGATAAAGTAAGGCATTATTTGCTTGACCAATCGTGAATGTTGTTCCTTCATATTCTACAGGGTCTGATGGACTTCCTGTTACACAGAGGGCTTTTCCTTTCGACCATTCAATCACTTCGTACGCTTGCGCTTCATTTAGCAATGTTGGATTGGAGATCGGTAAAATCGCCGGGCGCTCATTGTATTGACACATTTTTTCAATTACTTCTTGCGTGAACATGCCCGGTTGTCCTGAACATCCAACTAAGATTGAAGGTTGGATGATATCGATGGCTTCAGACAAGTCCATTAACGGTTCTGGGAATTCCTCCAGCGAGCGCGCGTAGCGAAGTTTCCCGGATGTCATATTTCCTTCTTCATTTTGCCGCACTAATCCAAGGCGGTCGAAGCAGTAAATATTTTGTTTCGCTTCATCAAATGACATTCCTTTGAGTTGCAGTTCGTTGGTAATTTGATCGGCAATACCGATTCCTGCAGATCCGGCTCCGAAGATTAAGACGCGTTGATTTTCAAGCGATTCTCCCATTACTTGACAAGCTGCAGCAATCGCCGCATTCATCATCACCCCTGTTCCTTGGATATCATCATTGAAGGTACAGATTTCATAGCGATAGCGATCAAGTATTTGCGTTGCGTGGTCACGTCCGAAGTCCTCCCAGTGGAAAAGTACATTCGGGAACACTTCCTTAGCTACTTCAACAAATTGATCGATATACGCTAAATATTCGTCACCTCTTAGGCGGGGTTGCTTCAATCCAAGATAGTAAGGACTATCGATTAATTCTTGACGATCGGTTCCTGCATCAATCGAGACCGGTAAGATTGATTTTGGATTAATACCGGAGGCTGCGGTATAGACCGCTAATTTACCGGTGGTAATCCAAGCTCCTTGAACTCCCCAATCTCCAATACCTAAGATTCCTTCGCCATCGGTGATGACCATCATTTTAATTTCATCAAGCCCCTCGCTAGCTGCAAGAAGTGCTTCTTTAATGCGTTCAGGTTCATTGACATTTAAATAAGCTGCGCCGCGTGGTGTTTTAAAATCTCTCGAGAAATTCATAATGCCATCCGCTACGGTCGGAGTATATAAGATTGGAAGCAACTCGGTAATATTATGGATGACTGTGTAGAAAAATAGAGTGCGGTTCTCCTCATAAAGATCCATTAACGATAAGTGTTTAAGATAATTCGTTGGTAATTCGTGTAAAGCAGCGAGAACGCGTGTACTCTGTTCTGCGATTGTTTCTACTTTGGCAGGGAGTCGTCCCACTAAGCCATATTGTTGACGCTCTTCTTCCGTAAAGGCAGTTCCTTTATTTGTAAAAGGGTTCGCTAGGATATCATTCACATTAACAACCTCCAATTAATTGTATTCGCTATCATCATTCTAACATATTATCAATCAAAGGGGCATTAACAGTTTATGAGAATATGATGGTAAGTTTTATAAAAGCCCCTACAATTGTAGGAGCTTGAAATCGGGGTCTTATTTTACTGTTTAATCGGTGCATCAGCTAACAATTGAACTTGCGTCCAGTCAATGTCTTGGATATTGTTGATATCCCAATGTGAGACGCGGTTGTTAACAGCGGTTAAGTTGTAACGGAAAAGGGCTGGAATGGCAGGAAGCTCTTCCATCATATAAGCTTGCCAATCATAGTAAGCTTGTTTACGGAAATCAAAGTCGTAAGCTTCTTTTGAATTGATGCGTTCAATCAACTCATCGTTCTTTTCCTCCGTCCAACGGGTGTAATTCCAAAATTCTTGGCGACCGAAGAATTCACCCGGGTTCGGGTCACCGCCCAGACCGAAAGCAGCTTGATAGACGTTAAATTCAGGGTCGTCGCCTCGAAGTCGCTCATAGAACGAATTCATTTCAAGTAACTTGCCGTCAACTAATTCAATATCAATGCCAATATCACGCCAACATTGGATATAATAGGTGGCAATCGGTTCTGCAACCTCACCGCCAGCTTGGAAACCAAAGTTTAATTTTAAAGGTTGACCTTCAGGGTCTTCGACAAAGCCGTCGCCATCGACATCGACAAAACCAGCTTCTTCAAGAATGGATTTGGCGAGTTCTGGATCATATTCAGGGTAAGATTGATCAGGATTGTAATAGTCGGCAAAGTTCGGAGTAATAAATGAATTGGCTTGATGTCTCAGTCCTGAATAGAACTGTGAACCAATGGCATTGTTATCGACTGCATGTGCCATCGCGCGACGTAATTCACGATTACTTACTGGGAGTGTTTCATCATAAATATTTTCTTCTAACTCATCATCCCAATGACCCATTTTAAAGCCAATATAAGTATAGACATTCGCTAAATTACCTGCGACTTGGAAGTTCGATGCGTCTTTGAATAGATCGTATTGGTCAGTAGGTAGATCGGCAATATCATAATTCCCATTTTTTAGTTCTTGAACGACTGTCGCACTGCTAACAGTGTCGAGTTGTAAGTAATCAATTTTTGGGCGTCCTTTGTAGTAATCATCGAAAGCAGTGAGTGTTACCGATTCACCCGGTGTAAAGGATTCGACTTTAAAGGGTCCGAAACCAACGGGGTTACCGTGGACATACTCGCTATCTTCTAACTCTGCAACCGGAATATCTTTGAAAATATGGTTCGGTTGGATAAAGCTGCTAACCATCCCATTCGCTTGTAGCGCAGAATTACTAAATTCTTTGTAGTGAATCACTAAGGTGTGATCATCGACACGCTCGAGCCCTTCAATCGTATCAGTCTTACCTTCATGGTATTCATCCATGCCGACCACATTTTGGAATTCGTAGCCATAACGAATACCAGAGTAGTCTGGGTGACCAATCATATAATAAGGAATGATGACATCATCAATTGTAATCGGCTCTCCGTCGTGCCATGTATGGCCTTCAGGAATGGTGATTGTCGCGGTAAGTTTATCCGCATCAAGGCGGACTTTAGCGAAGCCAGAATCATCGATCACGAAGTTTTCATCATAGCCATATAAGTCCGGACTAATAAACGACATAATCAAAGAATCGGATTCAGAAGTATCGAACATATCGTTGAAAGCTCCGGTAAAAGGTTCATCGCTAACAACAGCGTAACGAAGGGTTCCACCTTCAATGGCTTCACCTTCATTTTGAATGACCCTCGAAAAATCTAAAATATGATTTGCGGACGTTTCGACTTCTTCGGTAGCGAAAGCAGCTTGAATAGAACCTAAGATTTGAGTTGTAATACAAGTTGAGACTAAAATTGTTTGTGTTAATTTTTTCAAAAGGTTACCTCCAATAAGGGTTGACAGCACTCAGTTTTCTCACTCGGAGTGCAGCGACGACAATAGATAGCTGGAACAGCTAGAATTATGGAATATCAATATCTAGTCAAAGTTCATAGCACTCCTTTCCAAGAAATTATTTGTTTTTATTTTATCGCAGATGAAGTATTTCACAAGAGGAAAAGTATAATGATTGAGTTGATTTAAAGTTTGTGATAAATTTATATAGATTTCAAGATAAGGGAAAGGAGCGGATATTGATGAAAAGATGATGCCAATTGTTTAGGTTAGTTAACTATTGGAGTATGCGTCATCACGATGGGGTGTCTAGTAGGATTCACATGGAGATAACGCTCCAGCAAAATCAGCGAAACTAAACTATTCAGTTGATGATATTTTTAAAATTATAAAAAAGGAGTATATATTGATGAATTATTTTAAGAAACAACCCTTTGCCTTGTCAGGGTTAATTTTAGGACTGGCAGCTTTAGGTAACTTACTTGCTTCTTATAGTCCGAAGCTACGTTTAGCAATTGGTGCGATTGCTATGATTTTATTTGTTCCTTATGTCATTAAAATTTTTACTAACTTCTCAGATTTAGTTGAAGAGTTGAAACAGCCATTACCGGCGTCTGTTTTCCCAACATTTCCGATGGCCATTATGCTATTATCGACTTATCTAACACCCATGTTTGGTATCTCACTTGAGGTCGCTAAATACATTTGGTGGGTAGGGTTAATTATTAACATCATTATTTACCTTTACTTCTTATTCAAATTCGCTTTTAAAGGAAATATGAAATTTGTCTTCCCAACATGGGGTGTGATTACGTGTGGATTCGTAGTAGCAAGTGTGACAGCACCACTCTTTGAAAAAGTACAATTAGGTCAATGGCTATTTTGGATTGGCTTAATCGGTGGTTTAATTGTTTTACCATTTATGTTAATCCGTGTTTACAAAATGCGCGACCTACCTTCTCCAGCACTGCCAACGATTACGGTACTCTGTGCCCCATTCTCACTATTAGTTGCAGGTTATGTATCAAGTTTCCAAGGACAACATAATGTTACCCTGTTAACTGCACTATTAATTCTAGCTCAAGTGATTTATATTACGACGGTAGTACAAGTACCACGCTTTATAAAAGGTGGATTTTATCCAACGTTTGCAGCACTAACGTTCCCGTTAGTTATCTCGGCACTCTCATTCAAGTTAGCAGCACCAGTCTTAGGCTGGACTTCTCCTATTGTTACCGGCTTAATTACACTTGAAACAATTATTGCCACAGTCGTTGTATTCTACGTACTGTTCACCTACTTAAAATTCTTATTTACAAAATAAATAAAAATAGCAGCTTGAATTGATTAGAAATTCAAGCTGCTTTTTTAAGTGCGCCCAGCATGGGCGTTAACTTGGCGGTTCAAGTCCGCTACAGGCTTTGCAGTAGGAACTGTTAGCTAAGGGCAAGGGTGTCCGTCGTGAGGCGGAATCTGAAGGAAGNCATAAGGGTGAGCTTGCTTAACAAAGTGAAGCCCAATACTGCACGGATTATGGTTGGATAAATCAAGCGGTGACATGGGAGGGAGGTTAACGTACCTTACCTGGGGAGGTCTCATGAGAGATAAGGATATCTTAGTAACAACGAATCATGAGAAGTCAGCAGAAGTCATAGTAGGTTGTCTACCGACCGAAGGACTGAACAATAATGAACATTGGAAAGAAAGAGAGGTAGTGGAGATGAAGAAGGCAGAAAACAAGCGAAAGCTTGACACGATGCAAAGGGATAAGACGGAATCGAAAGAGTATGCATCTGTGCAGAGTCAACCACTAGGAGAAGCTTTGGACCAATGGCGTCACTATCCGATAATGTCGAGGGTGGTAGAAAGAAATAACCTGAGACGAGCATGTAATAGAGTCAGAAGGAACGGCGGAAGCCCAGGTGTGGATGGGATGACCGTTGAAGAAGTGGAAAGTCATATCTTCAACTATTATGTACCTTTGTGCAAGAAGTTATACGAAGGCACTTATCGTCCCCAACCCGTAAAACGGGTCGAAATACCTAAACCGAATGGAGGGGTCCGTAAATTAGGCATACCAGTTGTAAGGGATAGAGTGATACAACAAGCGATTAAACAAGTTATCGAACCGTCAATAGACAGGACGTTTAGTCCCTATAGTTATGGGTTCAGACCGAATCGCGATGCTCATCAAGCAAGAAAACAATGTGCCAAGTATTATGAAGAAGGATACCGATACGTCGTGGATTGTGATTTAAAACAGTACTTTGATACGATTAACCATGACAAGTTGATGCATCTTTTGAAACAACATATTGAGGACAAATCAATCCTAAGATTGATTAACCGATTCTTGCAAGCTGGCGTCATTGAACTAAACGGAAATCTCCAGAAGACAGAAAAAGGTGCCCCACAAGGGGGTGTGTTGTCGCCATTACTCAGTAACATCTATTTACATGAGTTAGATAAAGAACTAACGAAACGGGGACATCGATTCGTTCGATATGCCGATGATTTTGTGATCTTTGCGAAAAGTTTACGAGCAGGCGAACGAATTCTACAGAGCGTCACTCGAT
>NZ_PKHE01000028.1:2610-14035 GCF_002847645.1 Falseniella ignava | reverse complement strand
GGGTATGTTTTTAGTGGTTAAAAACATTGTACCGTAAAAGGGCTGTTACATGGCCTTTTAACTTTTACACAATTATATGGACTTTATCACTTTCTATCTCTCTTTTTATAATCATTTTCTATTCTATTTTTTATTTTTGTGTATTCCTTATCATTAATTAATTTAAGATCATAAAGTCTACATAACATAGCAACTCTCATACTATAAACCTTTATTGCTTGCATTTTACCTCCTATGTAAGTTATTTTTTTACCTTGATAAGTGAATTAAATTTAAAAAATGCTAATCTCACATAATCAATTTCAAGAATCTTCACACTTCAAAGTATTTGGATTTTTATAGAAAGATGAAAAAATACCCCTCACTTTATATAGTGGAATTTGCCCTCTTTGGTAACCTGAATTTTTATTTTTTATAGTATTTTTGAGTTTTAATGATTAATTTGAGCATAAAAAAATGAGGACTTATGCTACTAGGCATAAATCCTCTAAAATGAAAGAAACTCTTTCGATTGTTATTTGTATTTAGTTTTTCAAACTAATTTTATCCATCCTATTTAATTCCCCAAACATCATTACTACACCAGCTATTATCATAATTAAATCTACAAGGGGTTCTGCAAACCATACTGCTTTAACTCCAAATATCATTGGTAAAATAATCATGGCAGGTACGAATAAAAATAACTGTCTTAGCATTACTATTATGCCGGCTTTTTTAGCGTTTCCTATTGATTGGAAGAATGTTATAGTCATTACCATTACTCCATATAGGATAAAGATAGAATAAAATAGTCTAAAGTTTCCTATTCCCTGAGTTATAATACTTTCTTCTACTCCAAATAAAGAAAGAATATTCTTTGAAAATGCTAATGCTGGTATCCAAAATATTGATGCAAGAACTAATCCTCCGATAGAAAATACTTTCATAGCTTCTTTTACTCTGTCGTATTTTTTCGCTCCAAAATTTGTACCAACTACAGGTTGTAAACCTTGACTCATTCCCCAAAGTGGAATGAATGAAAAGGCATATATTCTAAGTGTTGCTGCCATCAAGATAGCATTTGTATCTCCGCCATATTTAAATGACATTTTATATAGCATTGTTTGTTGAATCATAAATAAAATTTGCATCATCATAGCAGATGACCCTACGCCAAACATTTCTCTTTTTATTTCCTGATCAGGTTTGATTTTATTTATTTTTACTGCTTTACTTTTATATTTGAAGTAATGGAGTGTTATTATCGCTTGAACGAATTGTGCTGTAATAGTTGCAAGTGCAGCCCCTTCTATTGCGTATTTTCCCATTAATTTCATTAGAATTGGATCAAGAATTATGTTTAAAAAAGCTCCTAGCCCCATAATGAGCATTGCTTTTTTCATTAATCCTTCTCCACGCATAACCATGTTTGCTGATTGAGTAAAGTTTACAAATAAAGAACCAATAAAAATTACTCGTAAATATCTGATACCATATTCTTTAATTTCTCCACTTGCTCCAACCATATCTAAAAAATGTGGTGCAAGTAAAATTCCGCCTATTGTAATAATTGATGAGAATAGAATAACCCAAAAGATTAAATTCCCCATAATTTTATCAACTGTTTTTTTGTCGCCCTTTCCTATAGCTCTTGATAAAACCGATGCTGAACCTACACCAATAAGTGTAGATACACCACTATTGAAAAATGTAAGTGGCATAGCTACACCACAAGCTGTCATTGCTGTTTGTCCTATAATATTTCCTGCAAAAATTCCATCCATTAGTGGATAAAGACCTATTACTATCATTCCTATTACAGCAGGGACAGATAATTGAAAAAGTAAATCTATGGGTCTTTTTGTTAATAATTGTTCTTTCATATCTTGTTTCATAAAATCATCCTCTATTAAATTTTATTCAATTTTCCAACCAGTAGCTTTTTCTCTTTTCTCAATAAAACTCTTGTATATGTGTGATTTTTCCATAAGCTCTTTATGTTTACCAATACTTTCAATATTTCCTTTATCCATAACAACAATTTGATCAGCATTTTTAATAGTTTCAAGTTTATGTGCAATCACAATTACAGTTTTATCTTTTAACAAATTGTTTAAAGCAGTTATAAGTTGTTGTTCATTTTCTGGATCTACACTTGAAGTAGCTTCGTCAAGAATAATAATTCTGCTTGGTTTTAGCATAGCTCTTGCTATAGATATTCTCTGACGCTCTCCTCCAGATAAATTTGAACCACCCTCTTGTAAAACTGTGTCATAACCATCTGACAACTTCATAATAAATTCATGACACTGTGCTTGCTTAGCAACATTAATAACTTCCTCATCACTAGCTTCTGGATTTCCGAACTTAATGTTGTTTTTTATAGTGTCATCAAATAAATAGACGTCTTGAAAAACAAAAGTGAAATTAGATAACAGATTGTCATACCTAAAATCTTTTATGTTATTATCATCAATCAATATTTCTCCAGAATCTACATCCCAAAATCTAGCTATCAAATTACAAAGTGTTGTTTTTCCACTTCCAGAACCACCTACAATTGCTGTAGTCTTACCTTTTGGAATATCTAAATTTAAACGGTTAAATAAGTTCTGTTCGTCATATGAGAAGTCAACGTCCTTTAGATTTATATCTCCTTTTTCGAAGCTTGTTCTTGTGCCTTCTGAAATTGTTGGTAAATTCCTAAGTTTAGCAATTGAATCCAAGTTTTGTATAGCTATTCCTCTAACGTTTTGCATACTTCCAGCCATTTCAAAACCAGAAAAAACAATAAAACTAGACACTACAAGCATTACAGCTTTATAGTGATCAATTTCTCCTATACAAAATCTATAAATAGCTGAAAATATAATAAGACAAATCCCTAATTTAAATATAATTAGAAATATCAAAGCAGCAGGTGCTACAGTTTTTTCAACATTTATAAAGCCTCTTCTATTTTTATAAATCTCTCTGTCCAATTCTTTAGTCATTTCACCACTTTTTCCAAACGACTTAATGACGCTAATACCTTTAACATACTCTAAAGTAGATGCGTTTAGATTTATTTTTAACGCTTGTAATTTTTTAGTCAACTCATCTGATTTCTTTTGAAAGATAACATTGCATAACATTCCTAAGAATAAAGTTCCTAAAATTATAGAACCTGTAACTATATCAAACGGAATCATAAATATCGCCATTATTATAGTTTGAATTACTCCCACAAATAAAGTTTCTATTATATTAACTCCTACGGTTTCAAGTTCACCTATAACTGTGGTTAATCCGCCTGAAATGTTTCCAAGGCGATTACTGCTAAAATATCCCATATTCACTTTTTTTAGCTGATCACCTATATATAGCCTATTTTCTGCTCCCATATTGTAAGTTGCGATGTATTTATTTCTATCAGCCATATAACTAGATAATATTTTCCCTACTACACTTAGTAGAGCTATTGCAAATACGACATAGATGTCTTCTTGTGTAATATTTCTTCCTTCAAATATATTTTGAAATATTTTAAGTAAAAGCAACATTGTAGCTCCAAGGGATATTCCTTCAAATATACTTTTTAATACTTCAAAGAAAAACATCTTGCTAATTTTGGAAGATTCTTTTCCAGCGACCCAATATAACTTGTGAATTAATTCTTTCATTTACTCACCCCTATCGTTTGATAAACTTATGTGTGATTTCCACATTTTTGCATATGTTTCACTTTTTCCAAGAAGTTCTTTATGAGTTCCTTCTGCTTCAATTTCCCCATTGTTTAATACTATGATCTTATCGGCTCCTATTATTGTAGAAAGCCTATGAGCAATCATAATAACCGTTTTATTTTCAACTAATGCATCTATAGATTTTTGAATTTCAGCTTCATTATCTGGATCAGAATATGCTGTAGCTTCGTCTAATAAAACTATTGGGCTATCTTTAAGCAAAGCTCTTGCTATTGTAAGTCTTTGTCTCTCTCCTCCAGACAAGTTGCTCCCAGATTCTCCAATTATGGTTTCATATCCATTAGGAAGACTCATAATAAAGTCATGACAAGAAGCTTTTTTACAAGCGTCTTTTATCTCTTCAATACTAGCATTTTGATTTGCCATTCTCATATTATCTATAATACTTTTTCTAAATAGATAATTTTCTTGTGATACATAGGTTACAAGTTCCATGTTCTTTTCAAGAGAAACATCTTTAAGATTTACATTTCCTACGGATATTTTCCCTTTATTAATGTTCCAATATCCCGCAATTAGCTTAGCAATAGTGGATTTTCCACCGCCAGAATAACCAACAATAGCTGTAAGTTTATTTTCTTTTGCACTAAAGGATAAGTTATCAAAAACTTTTTTCTTATCATTATAGGCAAAACATACATTTTCAAAATTAATATCGTATGATCTTATTTTTTCCTCTCCATTACCTCGTTCTAACTCTGGTAACTCCATAACATTTTTTATTTCATCAATTACAACTCTCACATTCGCCATAGTATCAATATGACTCATAGCTTTAATCAAAGGTTTGTAGCAGGCATAAGATAATAAAACACACATTATTAGATTGCCTACTTCAATACTTCCATTCATATACAAGTATAAAGAAGTTGGTAAAACAAATAATAAAGTTGATGGTAAAACTTCCATTGCTGCTGTCATATAGAAACAAACACTTAAATACCAATTTAGCATACTGTCTCTATTACTATTTACAGCATCTACAAATTTTCCATATGATGATGCAGATTTATTGAATGCCTTTATAACTTGAATACCTCTAATATATTCAACAGCTGTTGTATTCATGTTTTTTGCGGCTTCTTGATAATTTCGTGATTTTTCTTCATATCCACCCATCATTAGAATTGAAAATAACACCCCTAGTGGTAATGTAATAAGATTTGCAATTCCAATCCTCCAATCCATTATAAAAATAATAACTACTAAAGCGATTGGAATGATAAGATTAGCTATTACTTCAGGAATAACATGAGCTATCGGTTGCTCAATTTTATTCAAAGTTTCTACCATAAACTGAGTCCATTCTCCACTAGATCGTTTTTCAATCTCTCCCATTGATAATCTATTAATTTTTCTTACAAGTTTCTTCCTCTCATCCTCTATTATGCGAAATGCTAAATTGTGAGAAATTAAAGTTGAAATCTCATGAAAAATAACACTTCCTATTAACCCACCTAAAATAAGCAAAATTGGTCTTATATAGAATTCTAAATCTGTATTACTAATTGCTATATTTTGAGTAATCTTAGCTAAAGCAAAATATGGTACAACACTACAAAAAACACCAATTACTGCAATAATAACTGATGATAAAATTTGTCCTATATGCTTTTTTAAAACTTCCATTACGCACCTCCTAAATTATTTAGCCTCCATAGCTCTTAACAGCTGTCCTATATTATCAATATAAAAATCTTCTGTTATTATCCCATTCTCTAGTTTTACAAGTCTATCACACGTCTTTGCTATAAATTCAATATCATGAGAAATTATCAAAAATTTTGTTCCTTTTTTTGTTCCTCTTTGATTAATCTCCCCACCTTATCCATACTCCTGAAATCAAGCCCTGATGTCGGCTCATCCAATATAATAAAAGGTGTTTCTCTCAACATAGCTACGCATAGAACCAATCTCTGTTTTTGACCACCTGATAAAGTTGCTGGATGCTTATCTCTTATATCAAATAATCCAACTTTTTTTAAAAGTTCCTCTGCTTTCGTGATATAATCTTCTCTATTTTTTAACCCAGTTAATAATTCATCCATCAAATCTTCCCCAAATAATTGAGAGTCTAAATCTTGAGGAATATACCACACTTTGCTTAACCTCATCTTTTTATTAGCTTTGAGTCCATTTATCTTTATTTCTCCATCAGTCTGATTTTGAATCCCAGAATAAATTTTACCGAGTGTACTTTTACCTGTTCCATTTATTCCTACTAAAGCAATAGTCTCATTGCTATCAAATTTAAGTGACACATCTTTTAGTACGAAATTATTTTTATATTTTTTACTAATATTTTTCACCTCAAAATCAAAAGAATTGTCACTACTAATTTCTTTTTCTTTAACTTTGTGGTCATCTACAACAATATCATTAAGATTTATTGAGCGTAAGCCCAATGCATTTAAGTCTTTTGAACTGATTTTTTCAAATTCTTCTGCTTTATAACTATTTATTAAAGATCCATTTTGTATCAATAAATACCTATCAGCTATTCCTTTTAAATAAAATAACCTATGCTCAACAATTACTATAGTTTTTCCTTCTTTTTTTAAGTTCATTACAAGTTTTGAAAATTTATATATTGATTGTAAATCAAGATTTGCAGATGGTTCATCAAATACATATATAGATGGTTCGATAGCTCTCGCTGAACAAATTGCTACTTTTTGCCTAATTCCATAGGATAAATTGTATATCCTATTATTTAACAATTTATCAATATTCATTTTCTCACTTGATTCATTTACTCTTCTTATTATTTCATCACGCTTATATCCCAAATTTTCCGGTCCAAATGCAATTTCTCCATTAACTTCATTGGCAAAAAATTGGCTTCTAGGATCTTGAAATACATTACCGACTAACTTTGCTATTTCCCAGGATTTTAAATTTCTAATAGATTTGCCGTCAACAAATACTTCTCCATCTAAATTTCCTTCGTAAAAATTTGGAATCAAGCCATTTATAGTTCTTGTTAAAGTAGACTTTCCACATCCAGACTCCCCTATAATTACACAACATTCACCATCTTTAATGTCTAAATTTATATCTTTCAACTGTTCATCTTTATTGCTATTATACGAAAAAGATAATTTTCTAATTTCCACTTTATTATTCAATGGTGCACCTCTCATATAAGACATAATATAAATAAAACAAAGCTTGCAGTTATTATAATTATGTCTAATTTACACAACTTGTTGCTATAATATGAATCCCTTTTTATTGGGTTTTCAATTCCTCTAACAATCGCTGCTGCTGATAATTCATCTCCTACTTTTATAGAACGAAAAATTAAAGGAACTATGGCATATTCAAGAGTCCTCAAAGGATTTGATAAAATATGAAAGAAGTTACCTGTAAATCCCCTTACTTTCATAGCTTCTTTTATTGTTCTAAATTCTCCAGCAATTGTTGGTACAAATCGAATAATTACCGTTAATACAAGTACAAAATTTCGTGGCAACATTAATTTGTGAAATATTGAAATTAATTTTCCTGATGGTATCTTAAAAGTTAAAAATCCTGCCATGATTGGAACTATGAATTTATACAACATTCCCAAAAGCATTGGAGAAATTATAACTACACCACTAGGTATCATTTTTAATAACCAAAATGTAGTAAAACTATATATCATAAAATAAATAATGCTCTGCTTGATAAAACCAAAATATGCTAAAAGCATACAAAGCCATCCTACAAACAGAGCATGCATATAGTAACTTTTTGTAAATATTGACACCATACAGGAAATTATAGTTAAAAAAAGACAAGTTATTCCACTTATTTTTTCTATTTCATTTCCCATATATCTCCATTTACTCTAAAATACCCGCCTTTTTAAAGTGCTTTTTAAGAATTTTTTGTGCAAACAAAACACCTAAAGCAGATAATATAACGGTTATTGTTACACCTAATAATAGTAGTTTTGGTGAAGATACCAAATTATATTGCAATGTTAATGTCTTATCTGCAAACCCACTCTCTAAAGCTTGCTTTTGATAAGATTCCCAAGCTATCCAACATGGAACTCCTATTCCCATGAACATACCAGCACCATAAACACTCCAGCCAATCATATTTCTTATTGGATTTATATAAGTGTCTTTGCCTATCATTACTATTTCACACAAAATAGCAAGTCCAATAAAATATGGAAGCATAAACACATAACCCATAGCTGCTGTGATAAGACCATAAATTAATATCCATATAAATAATAGCCCATGTTTATTAAGTCTGTTAGCTGCTACTAAGTAGAAAATAGCTCCTATAAACATTTCAATTCCAGCAGTACCATAAATATATACAACCGGAACAGCAACCATACTCATTCCAATAACAATAGATATTGCATAAAATAAAGCAATCATAATAGCTACTGTTACTACATCTTTTGTAGTCATTTTTTATTGTTCATAAAACACCTCCGTTAATTAATAAAATGTACATAGAATGTGTATAGAGAATATTTACAAAAAAATATCCATCTCAACTTTATTATAAAGTAAGATGGATATTTTCTTTATAACCTGACAGCTCTTTATTTGCTCTAAAAAGGTCAGACGGATTTTTTTCTATATTCTTGAGGAGTTTGCCCAAAATGTTTTTTGAATGACTCAGAAAATTTACTAGGATTCAAATATCCTGACAAATCAGAAATCTCTCCTATTGACATTAAGGGTTTATGAATTAATAATTTAGCAGCGGCTTCTAAACAATTTTCCCTAATAAAATTACCTATTGAGCTTCCAGTTATGTATATGAAACATCTCTTCAAACTGGATTCTGAAATAGCATATTTTTTTGATAAATCAGAAATAGAATATCTTTCAAAAGGATTATTTAGAATCGTCTTATATGATTCTACAGTTGCTTTATATACTGGTTCTGAAAAAGATGTTAACTTAAAAGTATCTGAACTTTCAAATAAATTTAAAAATAATAACAACTCTATTGTTTTTATAATTGAATAAGAAAGTCTTATTCTAGAATCTACTCTATAAAGTTCACTAATAACATGGTCTATCTCATGACGTGAATGAATAATTAAAGCTGCACCATTTTTACACAAACGATCTTTTATTTCTAACAAATCAATTTTTGCATACGGAAAGTATTTATCAATAGATTTTTGTGCCTTTTCAATATCAATAAATATTGAAAGTCCCACATATTTTTTTGTTGGTATGCATGAATCTTCAAAAGGAACTTTACCTATTTCGATTACACTTAGATCACCTTTACCTATCAGAGCACGTTCATTATTTTCAAGTTTAAACTCATAACATCCCTCTAAGCAATGATCTATTTTTAAAACCCCGCTTTTAGGATTTATTTTTTGATATGCTGTCTCCATATTTAGATTATTATAAGATAATTGAACACCTTCAAATAAATTGTAGCAACGCATTTCGCCACAGCCAGTAGAATTTTCAATTGTATAAATTTTACATTCATCAGTAACCTTTTTTTCAGAAAAAATATATCCTTCAAGTACATTTTCTATAATATCTTCATGATTTAATTCCAAAACTCTACCTCCTAATGCATCATAATAATTAATTAAATTATACCCAAAAATTAGATTTTATACTAAAAATACACTATAGCATATTAATCGTACATCTATATTTTAAGCTTTTCTATTAGATACAAACATTTCAATTTTATGGTATAATGATAGTAATTAAATAACACGCTTAACGCTAATAACTTTAATAGCAAGCAAAGTCAGTGTACGGACACTTACGAAAAAATTAATGGAGCAGACCTTTACGGAATGCTCCATTTTTTAATTTTTACCTTGTTAGGGAGAACCCTAAGACCCCGAAATATATTTTATAAAGGAGAATAAAATGGCAAATAGATTTAGAAATGAAAGAATAGAAATAAAACTAACTAGGGAAGAAAAAGAAGTTTTTGAAAAGAAAATGAAACTTGCAAACTGCAAAACTATGTCCCACTTTCTTAGGAAATGTGTATTAGAAAAAGAGATTTATGTTGTAGATTTAGAACCATTTAGAAACTTACAATGGCTACTTTCAAATGCAACAAATAATATAAACCAGATTGCAAAAGCTACTAATACAACTGGTGTTATTTACAAAAATGAAATTGAATCTATGAATAAACAGATAGAAAAATTATCAAAAGAAATATGGCAGATCTATTCCCTACTTCTTAACAAATCAAAAGAAAGTTCTGGTGATTAGTATGGCAATTACAAAAATACATCCTATAAAATCAACTCTAAATTTGGCAATAGATTATATAACTAAGAGTGAAAAAACTGATGAAAAAATCTTGGTATCTTCATTCAAATGTCATCCTTCTACTGCCCATACTTAATTTATGAAAACACGAAAAATTATATTTTTTAGCAAATTTTAAAATAAAAAAGAAGTAGAATAATTCCACTTCTCTTTTACCTAAATATTTTCTTGTCTACAATTTGCCATACAGCGTCCGTTAAATTACATCTCATTAATTCTATTTGATAAAGTTGTCACTACATCAACCACTTTATCAAAGGTCAAATCTCCAATGTATTTATTTTCACTGAGATATACTTCCCACAAGGATCTTAGGTATGAATCTTCTTTTATATCCTCGATTATTTCCTCATAGTCTTGCATTATCTCCCAGCTTCCTCTTTGGTTTGAGGTTCTTTCTATTGCTTCTTTTAAAATTTTATAATCTATCTCATCTTTTTTTAATTTGTAGAGGGTGTATAGGTCGTAAAAGTCTCTCATTCGTGTTGTTGTTATATTTCTTCTGATTATGGTTTCATATTTTTCTGCGAGAATTGTTTCTAATGGGTATGCCATTATTTTTATAGCTTCTTTGCTAAAGATACAGGGATAGGTATATTCTATTTCTTTGGGTGTTATTGCGTCTCCTGTTGTTAGATCTAGTTTCATTGGATTTTTAGTTTTCCCAACATTTGCTATTAGGGATATTCTAAAGTTTTCGTACTCGTCCTCTTCTCTTATATAACTGATGTCTTTTATTTCAAATTTTATTCCGTCATCGACATCTATATTTATCATTTCTTCTACAATTTCTTTTATTCTTTTTTCTTTTAGAGCTATGCCTTTAATGGTTGTGTCCATGTCCATAGTTGTTCTATTTCCAATACCGATCAAGGATGATATTAAGAATCCTCCCTTTATTACAAAATTATTTTTGTATTGTGATTTAGATAGTCTTTCTAAAAATCTTTCGAAAAAATATATTTGTAGAACTTCTTGCGACTTCAGATTTTTCTTCTCTGCTAGACTTCTTATCTTGCCCTTTATACTTTCGATATTAGTCACGATAATACCTCCATATATTTCCTAATTTCCTCCTCTATTTTTAATAGTCTACTGTATTTTATGAGTCGTCTTAGATTTTTATTTGGTGATTTAAAGTATCTTTTTAAGGCTTCTGTAAAAATCTGTTTATCTATTTTTTCTCTTTCGATTATGATATCGCAAATTGTTCGATCAATATCATAAACTGGGATAAGGTTGCTTTGTGGTGATTTTATTTCTGCCTTTCCTAGTTCGTATAAATCTTTCTTTACATAGTGAATTTGTAGATCCTCATATCTTTTTTTGATATGGCTTGCATTGTAGCCTTGGGGTACAGATATATGAAATACATTTGGAGTCCTATCGGATAGGTCGTGGAGGTAGAGG
>NZ_PKHE01000028.1:0-2291 GCF_002847645.1 Falseniella ignava | reverse complement strand
GCGAATGTGTAAAGTTAGCCTGTGATTGTTTTATATTTTGAGAAGGATGTAACGAATCCTTACTGCCTTTAATAAAAAAGAGCAGCCTTGTAAGCTACTCTTGTAGAAAGTATAAAATGAGTTTTATCTTATTATATTTTTCTTTGTGTCTCCTCATACCAGTTACAAAACTACTCTTACGTCCATGTAGTTTTTTTGAGTCTTTTTGACGTATCCTTCTTCA
This sequence comes from Falseniella ignava, assembly GCF_002847645.1. Lineage (NCBI taxonomy): Bacteria > Bacillati > Bacillota > Bacilli > Lactobacillales > Aerococcaceae > Falseniella > Falseniella ignava. The sequence goes on along the minus strand of NZ_PKHE01000028.1, from coordinate 2,068 downwards.
TCTTTATCAAATACAAAATACTTATAAAACTGCTTGAAATGCAGGATTTCTAAATTTATATCTTTTGTATCAACGCTATAGCTTCCACATGTATGGTGGTTAACGTATTAATTGATAATAGTATGTTGGAAGTGTGGTTTGGATGGTAATTAGATTACATGCTCAGATGCCAAAATTGCATAGACGTAACTATCCGTCCATTCGCCTTTACTCCAATAATCTTGGATAAAGTGTGGCTCTTGTCGCATACCTACTCTTTGACATAATACCGCTGAGGCAAAATTTCTTGCATCTAGCACCGCCTGGATACGATGAACATTATGTTCTGAAAATAAATAGCCAATCACTCTGGTTACCGCTTCACTTGCATATCCACGTCCAGAATACTTAGGATTAAAAACATAGCCAATTTCTACCGTTTCTTTCATATCGGTGTACAAAACAGAAATATCCCCGATAACTTTCTCCTCTAACACGCAAGCTATGTTCAACAACTTCGCTTCAGAAAGCTCATTATTATTTATTTTCTCATTTAATAACTCAGTAGAAGTACTATCATCCCATGGCTCATGTAACAAGTATTTACAAACCTCTTCATCTTGATAAAAATCTAATAGATCTCTTAAATCTTGTGATTTAAAAGTTCTCAAGGTCATTCTTTCTGTTGTTAAATTCATGCTTTTTCTCCTCCATATCGACTAGACAGAACCTTACAAGAAATTACTTCTTCTGGTAAGTCATCTGCACAAAGTTTTCTTGTTATCACTCAAATTTTATTGAAAAGTGCCTTCAAAGTAAATATTTATATACGACACATGACACAAATTTTCTTTAAAATAATACTAAAGAGAGACAAAGGCTATGCATAATCACTGCATAGCTCCATGTCTCTCCTATTTTTCGTTAAGATTAATGTTTAACTAATTCTTCAATCAATCTTTCAAAAAGATTATATCCAGCTCATATTAGTAGAGCTTTTCAAATATACATCACTCTTTTCATCAATATGTCTTAAAAATTGCTCATTGTGCAATCCGCCTGAATTTATGTTTGTCTACATATCAATAGTCTAGCCAACACTAGGGATAAAACTTAAGAATCATAATCTATAAATTTAATTAAACAATTGATAACTCTCAAATATACTATCAAATTGTTCCAATGTGACCTGACTAAAATCATTAATCTTTACATTTTGTTTAACTCTTCGAATTTGGTTTTTAGTAAATAATTTTCGATAATCTTTATTCACCCAGCTATACACAAAATCCTCATAGATTTGTCTATCTCTTGATGTCATATAATTATTGAGTCTTTTCATTCTAATTAGTGAAGAGTCAACACAAGGTCTAGGATGAAATATTGTTCTCGGAATATTTTTTACGATTGATATTTCTAAATCTTTTCTAAGGATTAATGCCAAAGCTCGATTCATATCTAATAATCTTTTTGCAAAGCCTTCTTCTACAATTAAAAAACTGTCGCTTGCCGAGGTTTCGTAAGCAATCTTTTTTACAAGATCGGTACTGATGTTGTAAGGTATATTTCCATATATTTTATAATCCTTGTCATGAGGGAAATTATAGGACAAAACATTCTCATTAATAATGTTAAGATTATTTTGATTTCCAACTCTTTTTCTAGTTGCCTCGCACATCTTTGTATCAATTTCAATGGCAGTTACTTCCTTACAAATTTTGCATAATTCTTTTGTAAAATGTCCTTTACCAGATCCTATCTCATATAATAAATCATTCTGTGAGATATTAGTTAAGGATAATATGCCTTCAATGTCTTCTTTAGCAGTAATAAAATTTTGTGTGTATTTAATTTGTTGTCTTTTCATTATAAGTCCTTTCTATAGGCTATAATGAATGCTATTCATTATAGCCGTTAACTAAATAACAGGTCTACAATGAATAATTTTTACAACAAACATACTTGTACAATTCAAATTAATTCCTCCTCATAGTTTATTTTAGATAAAGTCCATATAATTGTGTAAAAGTTAAAAGGCCATGTAACAGCCCTTTTACGGTACAATGTTTTTAACCACTAAAAACATACC
>NZ_PKHE01000027.1:0-17182 GCF_002847645.1 Falseniella ignava | reverse complement strand
AAAGAAAAGGAAGAAGCTAATATACAATCTGCTGCTTAGTTAATAGATAGCACAATAAAAACCCAGAGAAAAATTCTCTGGGCAGGAAATTCTCCACCAACATCATTTGACAGAGAACCGTTTTTTTGTGTTTGATAATCTATTTAGAATGTCGAATCCAGATAGGTTTGGTGCCTGAACCTATTTAGAATCTGAAATCCAAATAGGTTTGTCACTTGAACCTATCTAGATTTTCAAATCCAATTAGGTTGATAGAAGGAATTTCATCTTTGTCAAATAGTCTTGATAAAACCTGTCTGAGGAATTAAGCTAGTTCTTGTAGCTTAGTTGCTTATTTGTCTCCCAGAAACATACAGTGTTGATATTAAAAGAATTCGATGACGGAAGTGATGAACCGCTCTCTTGTAAAACTGCCAGATTTTTTTCATATAAAGAAAGGGATGATGAAAAAATTCATCATCCCAAATGTATTACGGAACTTATTTTACCCTTTATATTTTCAAGTTACTAAAGCAGACATATCAATATCCCACAATATTTGTGATTCCTTGCATTTGACCTTATTTTTTAGAGGTTAACGAGTGACTGTGTATTTATACTTCTTTCGATTTGTGATTTGCATAAACAATCATCACGACTAAAGTAACTGCAATCAAAATTGCTCCAGGTCCAAAAGTTACCTTGAAATTTAGATCCGATTGGTTGCTATTCTCTGACATGATAAGAAGAACAAGTGCGCCAGTTACTAGCAAGTACCCACCCACAATCAGCACAAGGATCCGTTTAGCAATTTTACTTTGAGTTCCTGATAATAATGTATAAAGAAATGGTAGAGCATATGATGATATAAGTAATATGAAAAAGAATGTATCTTCCGTAAAGAAAAAAATAAATGCGAGTAATTCATTGGTCGACCATGAATTATACATACCTAATGAAATTCCAAAAAGTTGTCCCGAGAATACAAAAGCAGGTAAAACAAAAAACTGATAACAAATAAACAACTTAATGCAAGTCCAAAAAGCATATCACGGAATGAAAAGCTCGTTTTACTAGATTTTGTTGTTTGTAGTGGTTCAGTTGACATTTGATTAACCGGCATTTCTGACTGTATTTCAATTTGAGAATTTTGTACTAATCTGTGACCACAGGCCCCACAAAATATGTCATTTGGTGAACATTTTTCGCCACATTGTTCACAGAACATCTTTACCTCCAGAATCATCTTGTTTTTACTATATTTTATATAATCTAAATATTGTTGTCAATCTCTTATCATAGTAAAGAAACATCTAATATTTGTGCTCAAAAGTAAATCGAAATTTAAACTTAAGGTACTCATTGACAAAAGAGGTAGATAACTGCCAAGATTTGATGTATACTATATATAACTAAAAATAAATATTGCCATATAAAAAATTATGTTTTATAATGAGTATAATTACAATGGATAGGAGATAGCGTAATGTTTATTGAAAGAAAGAAATTAAGAAAAACTCGCGCATTGGGTTGGGTTACAGCAACGGGTATTGCTACCCTTGCATTGACGTCAACTAATTTATCGATTGAGTCAATCCATGCAAAAGAAGATGCAAAAATTGAATGGGTTGCCAATGATGTCAGTAAAATCAGAGAAGCTATTTTAAAACTTGATAAAGATGACTTATATGAGATCCAATGGGGAGATACTCTTGGAGCCATCTCATTAGCAGCTGAAGTAGATATTGAAGATTTAGCCAAAGTTAACGGCATTGAAGATATTGACTTTATTAAAGCTGGAGATGAGTTGATTATTAATCGTGAAGTCGTAAAGGGGATGCTTGAAAATAACCTTTACTTAAACACTAAAGATGCAAAAGTTAAAGGGAAATATGTTTATGTTCCAATCTACAGTCAAGAAACTCAAAAACCAGCGTCTAAAGATGAAGTTGAAAAAGTAACACCAGGAATTACCGGAGAGATTGTAACACCTGAGGATACAAAACCTGAAGTAAAACCAAATCCAGAAGTAAAACCAGCTCCTGAGACACCAGAAGTTACACCAACTCCTGAAGAACCAGAAGTTGAACCTACTCCTGAGACACCAGAAGTTACACCAACTCCTGAAGAACCAGAAGTTGGACCTACTCCTGAGACACCAGAAGAGCCAACGCCAGCGGAACCAATTCCTGAGGAGCCTACTCCTGAGGAACCACAACCAGAAGAACCTCAACCAGAGGAACCACAACCGGAAGATCCACAACCGGAAGAGCCTCAACCTGAAGAACCTCAACCGGAGGAGCCTCAACCGGAAGAACCTCAACCAGAAGAACCTCAACCAGAGGAACCTCAACCGGAAGAACCTCAACCAGAGGAGCCTCAACCAGAGGAACCTCAACCAGAGGAACCTCAACCAGAAGAGCCACAACCAGAAGAGCCTCAACCAGAGGAGCCTCAACCAGAGGAGCCTCAACCAGAGGAGCCTCAACCAGAAGAGCCACAACCAGAAGAGCCACAACCAGAAGAGCCTCAACCGGAAGAACCTCAACCAGAGGAACCTCAACCAGAGGAGCCTCAACCTGAGGAACCAACTCCTGAAGAGCCAGCTCCTGAGAAGCCTCAACCGGAAGAACCTCAACCAGAGGAACCTCAACCAGAGGATCCAGTACCAGGTTACCATTATCTAACAGGAGACGACGCATTTATTCCAGATGTCATTGACCCATCACTTATTCATGACGATATGACAATTTTTGACGCACTTAAGGCGCAAAAGAAAATCTACTCTGCTCCAAACCTAGAGCATGAGGGTAATAAATTAATCATTCATGAAAAGCGTCGCGACATCACCGAAGAGGTTGAAATTGTCGCACCAAAATACAATTTAACTATTAAAGAATTACGCGAATCTGATGGTGGTAGAAACTTAGAACATAATCTTTATGACTACTTACCAACCATCAAGTCTTATCGTTATGAAGACGGTATCAGATATACATTATCTCAAACAAAATATATTCCACACATCATTCAAGAAGCATTTAACCAATATAAATTAATCGATCATAACGAATTGAACGAAGAATTTGGCAAATTGTTAAATGCTGAAAGAGCATCTAAAGGGTTGCCTCCAATTAAACATACAACCAATGCTAAAGCAATAGCCGCTAACAATGAAAAGACTTACGACAATGGTCGTCACGGTTTCTTACAGGGGTACAACTACGATAAAGGTGAATTTTATGGACCTCACTCAATGTCTACCGGTCAAACAACTAATGACTTCTATGTCACAAAAGATTTAGACGGTGCATGGTATTCTGGAGAAAACTCAGCCGCACGTAATGCTAAAGATATTTTCTACTTAACAGATACCAAAGCCATTGCTAGAGACTTCTTCGAACAATGGAAAAACTCACCTGGACATTATGCTTACATGATGAAAGATGTGGACTATGATCGTTATAATTATGGATTTGACCTAAACGTTAAAGTAGGCGACTTCTACTTCTTAAGTGATTACTTAAGCAACGGTTTAGCCGCAAACTTCGTCATTTTCCAATCATTCAAGTAACAATCCGTTAAAAAAATTATAAGGAATTAAGTTGCATATTGTAACTTAATTCCTTCTTTGTTACTCTGTAAAATAAATAATTGGTCCAAAAAATTAAACAGCTAAATTAATTCATAGGATTGAATAGTACTGAAATATATAATACAGACATCAATGATTTCTATTAAATATGGAAAGGTGATTTATTCGTGGAAGGAATTGAAAATAATTCAAAAGGAAAACCTCAAAAAAATATAGATTCTGAATGTAATACTGAAGATATAAATGCAAACGATGTAGAAGGATACATCATTGAGACAGGGCCTGTCGTTAAGGTAATTGAGAAACAATTTAATACGGAATATATATATGATGAAAACCTTCAAGCAGGATTAATAGAAGAAGAAATAGCAGGAAAAAATGGGAAAATAACAATGACGATAAGTTATGACACAGATATAGGTCAATTAAAAATATCTGAAATAGAGGAGCCTGCTACAAATCGGGTGATAAGAGTTGGCGGAAAAACAACCGGTGAGATAACAACACACGAGAAGATTCCTTTTAAAGTTGAGATTAAAACAGATGAGACGCTTAAAAAAGGCGAGTGGTCATATGGGGTCGATAAGTACGGTAAGGAATTAAGAGGAGAAAATGGAGAACAGTCAATCACTCAAGCAATCATTAATTCAAAATTAGCTGAATCATCGAACTTAACAATAAAATCGCCACCTCGAAATGCGGTCATTTTAGTTGGAATTGGTGAAAATACTGACGTATCGAATGTCAGTTTACAAGTAGAAGAAAGAAAATATAAAGAAAATAATCATTTGCCTCCACTTCAAAAGAGGACATCACTCATTTTTGAATCAGCTGCGCTGTCAGTCTTAGCAGATCTAGGTTTAGTTGAGGAATGTTATGAAAGGGAAGAACTATCATAATTTTGCATTGGTCGGGAAGGATAAATGCGACTTCAAGAAGTGAGATGGAAGATTATGAAAAAATTCATCAATCTTATTTATTATAGAACCTCTATCAAGAATCGAAAATCCAGATAGGTTTGGTGCTTGAATCTATCTAGAATGTCGAATCCAGATAGGTTTGGTGCCTGAACCTATTTAGAATCTGAAATCCAAATAGGTTTGTCGCCTGAACCTATTTAGAATCGAAAATCCAGATAGGTTTGGTGCCTGAACCTATTTAGAATCGAAAATCCAGATAGGTTTGGTGCCTGAACCTATTTAGAATCTGAAATCCAAATAGGTTTGCCGCTTGAATCTATTCAGAATCTGAAATCCAAATAGATTTGTCGCCTGAACCTATTTAGAATCGAAAATCCAGATAGGTTCCCCGCTTAAATCATCTCAGATTCTCAAATCCAGATAGGTTGGTGGAAGGAATTTCTTCTATCAATCTTTTTTATATTTGACAAACAATATAGAATACATTAAGATAGCATCATCTGGTTTCGAAAACTAGATAAATAACTTTAGAAAGGAAAAGTTATGAATCTTTTAGGAAAATTGATTCAATTTAAGAAGGTGAAGTGGGAAGAGATACCGGATCAAGGGTTGTATTCTACTCAAATCATTGATTTTATCGAAGCACATTTAATCACTTATTTTCCGGAGATGGTCACACTGACACCGAATATGATTAATAATTATGTAAAAAAAGATATTATCCCTAAACCCATCAATAAGAAATATTACCGGGAGCACATTGCGGTATTAATGGTGGTAGTAATTTTAAAAGAACTGATCCCACTTGAGAGCATCAAAGAAGGGATTACGCTTCAATTGAATATTATCGAAATTGAACAAGCCTATAATGAATTTATGGATTTATTAGAGAGTTCATTAAAAGAAGTAAATGCGTTAGTCAATGATAGTGTAGGAACGGAATTAACGGGAATTCGTAAAGAGACGTTGTCACTATCGATTGCGGTCAAAGCTTTTGCTTTCCAGACTGTTACGCGAGAGATTTTAAAAGCTAAAGGGATTTATAAAGAATTATCATAAGGAGAGATACAATGAGTAAAATTGCGATTTTAACAGATTCAGCAAGTAATATTACTGAAAATACGACGGAAGGCATCTTTGTTGTGCCGCTGTATGTGAATTATGGCAACGAGTCGAAAAAAGATTTAGTGGAGATTACGCCAGAAGAGCTATTTGATAAGATCGATGATGAAAATCCATCAACTTCAGCGCCTTCAATTGATGACTTTGGCGAAAAGATTCAGATGATTAAAGATTTGGGCTATCAGGAGGTCATTGCGGTCGCTGTTTCGCAAACATTATCAGGCACGTATAACGCCATGCGTCTCGCTTTAGAAGATCAGGATTTACCATTTAAGTTAATCGATAGTAAGACGATTACGATGCCTCAAGGATTACTGGTGATGTACGCTCGTCACTTGATTAATGAAGGTCATAGTTTTGATGAGATTGAAACGATCCTCAATAATAAATTGCATGATGCCAAAGTATACGCCACGGTGAGTGATTTGCAGTATCTCATTCGAGGAGGTAGATTAAGTAAGATCAAAGGACTAGTTGGGGGCGCGCTGAAGATTAACCCGATTTTGACGATTGATGAAAATGGTGAGATTGGGAAGTACCGTTCGATTATAGGGAAGAAACGCGCATTAAATTTTTTAGTGGATCAAGTCAAAGCAGACCTTGCTAATTGTAACAACTACTATTTGGCGATTGCTTACGGTAGACACCAAGAAGATATTGCCGAAATAAAGGAACAATTGAGTGAGCTGGTAGAGCGAGCTGATTTGTATCTTGAAGGACCAGTGACGGCGGTTTTAGGATGTCACTCAGGACCGAGTGCGTATGTGGTATCTTATTTGAAGAAATAAGCTGATTTATTAGAGGGTGAGTTATGAACTTCTTGAAGAAAATATCCAAAAAACTAATTTTATGTTTGATTTTGATACCGATGGTTTCGACTTATTTTGTCGGATCATACTTTGTCAATTATGCGCTCGTCGAGAATTCAGGGGGAGAAAATCGGCCTTCTTCAGAGATGCCCTCCCAAGAAGACGAGATCATCGAACAACGAAAAACATTACTTGAAGAGAAGAGGGATCAATGGTTACAAGCAATTGATGATTTGACCGAGTCCGTTACTTTGAAGACGCATGACGAACTGAATTTAGCAGGGCATATTTATCGTCAAAAAGAACCGTCCCATCAATGGATGATTATCGTTCATGGCTATCAATCTTCCGAGAATAGAAGTCAGACGTTGGCCGCTTCCTTCTATGATTTGGGGTATAATGTAGTGACGTATTCTTTAAGAGGACATGCGCCAAGCGAAGGCAAGTACATCACAATGGGATCGAAGGATGCGGATGATTTAACGCAGTGGATTAATCATGTTATTACAATTGATCCAGCATCAAAGATCACTTTGCACGGGACGTCGATGGGTGGAGCAACGGTGTTGAATGTATCGGGTCAGGACTTGCCACCTCAAGTTAAAACCATCATCGATGATTGCGGCTATGCGAATTTGTGGGACATCTTTTCCGATGAACTAAAATTAAGATTTAACTTGCCATCTTTTCCAGTTCTCCACATGGCAGATATTATGGGGAATATAAAGGCAGGTATCGATATTTCATCGATTAATCCGATCGAGAATGTTGAGAAATCAACCTTGCCAATGATGTTTATTCATACAACTGGGGATGACTTTATCCCTTATGAGATGACCGAAGCGATGTATCAAGCTAAGCAGACCGGGAATAAAGAACAATATATAATTGAAGGCTTTGGCCACGGAGACGCAGTCTTTGCAGATGAAGCTTACTTTGAAAAGATTGATGATTTTATCAAATCAAATCAGTAAATAAAAGAATGATAAAGGAGTTTAGTAGGAATTGGTGCTACTAGGCTCCTTTTTGAGTGAAATCATTTTGTATTACTAAGATAGAATTAAGTCGGCGAGTTGCTTACTGCTAACATTATCAAAGTATTCCGATAAAACTAAATCTTGGTGATCAATCTTTCATCCAATCAGTTCCTGCTCAATCGCGGTAATATTTTCGAGTTTTTTGTAGAGTTTGCCACTTGAATCATCTTGGATTTGGGAATCCAAATAGGTTTGCTACTTGAATCATCTTGGATTTGGGAATCCAAATAGGTTTATCGCTTGAATCATCTTGGATTTGGAAATCCAAGTAGGTTTGGCGTATGAATTTATCTAGAATTGACAATCCAGATAGGTTTGTTGTTTGAACCTATTTAGAATCAAAAATCCAGATAGGTTTTTCGGCTGAACCTATCTAGAATCGAAAATCCAGATAGGTTTGCCGTCTGAATCTATCTGGAATCGAAAATCCAGATAGGTTTGCCGTCTGAATCTATCTAGAATCAAAAATCCAGATAGGCTTTCCGCTTGAACCTATCTAGAATCGACAATTCAGATAGGTTTGTCATTTTACACTTCTATAATATAACCCCAATAGTTTATTCAAAAAATCTGGAACTAACTTAGGCTTCACGTAAGTCCCGTAAGCGACACGCTCTAACTTTTGATTCAACGTGTAATAAACCCAATTAGAGCTCAACGATCGATTAATCAAGTATAAGAGATCCTTGGTTTGGATAACTTCACCAGGTGTCAATGCAGCACATTCCTGGATTAAATAATCCAGTGCTTCCTTTTTAGAAATGGTAGTGTGGCAGTGTTGGCATTTGAAATAATAAGTCGTCTTCTCCATGTAAAAACTCCCACAATTCGTGCAATACACACCCAGTTTTAAATCGGACAGGTTGAAGGGGTGCTGTTCAAAGTAATTGTGCCAATCATTAATTCGATAATAATTGAGTATGTCGTGAATCGTCGTTGGATCATATCGAGTTTGTGAGCGCATAGACGAGTCAATCATTTGAAAATGATGGCGAAGTTGATTGCGTAATAAGATGGGTATCTGGACTGACTCATCCTGCTCTAATGTAGCAAAAGGATGGATTAAAACTAAGTGCGGTTGAAGTGAAATATTTAATTTATTTTGAATTAAAATATTTCGAAAATAATCTGTCGCACGCTCAATTTGTTGAATAGGATTGTGATTAATATGCCGATGATTGTAGTATAATTTGCCTTTAGTAATCGAACAATGAGCATCATAATTTTTGACTTCGTATAAATGAATTCGATCTGACATCAATAAGATGCCATCAATTTGAGCGTAGCTTGGCTGTTCAAAAATAAAATTTGTTAAGAAAAGGCTCCGGTGTGGTAAATACTGCCGGACAATGCGCGCAAAGTCTTCTTCACCTTCGTATCCCGTCACCAAGCTATCTAATTTGTTAATGTAGTTTCCTCTGGATTTTCTAACAAGCAAATGGATCAATTCGTTGCTCATAAACTCACCTCCAATAATAGATACACTTATTATTTAAAATTTCTTAGTTTGATTTCATTTTTTATAAAAAAAGTGAAAAATAATGTGTTATTAGATGTTGAATCATCTTGGATTTGGGAATCCAAGTAGGTTCGCCGCTTGAATCATCTTGGATTTAGGAATCCAAGTAGGTTTGCCACTTGAATCATCTTGGATTTAGGAATCCAAATAGTTTTGCCGCTTGAATCATCTTGGATTTAGGAATCCAAGTATGTTTGTCACTTGAATCATCTTGGATTTGTAAATCCAAGTAGTTTTGGCGCTTGAATCATCTTGGATTTAAGAATCCAAGTAGATTTTCCGCCTGAAACTATCTAGAATCTAAAATCCAGATAGGTTCTCCACGCGAAACCTTCAATTTTTCATAAATTAACTTGAAAAGTAAAGCGTTTTAGTCCAACATAGAAGTGTATAGGATAGCGTTTTATTCGCGAATCATGTATTAACTATTTTGGAGGGATGAGGATGAGAATTTCATCAGAGAGAATTGAAGAGGTTGTTGTGCGTGCTGTCTTTCAAGACGGACTGGACGAGCTAGCATCAAAGTTAAATGAGCGTGAGCTTTTTACGGGGAAGGCGCAAGCGAGTTATGCGATGCTGGACCAGGAAGGGCATGGCACCATCTATTATGGGCTAGGAAAGGAATCAGATTTAACCCCATACCTAATTTTGAAACTTTTTGTTCAATTAGCAAAATTATTGGACAAATTAGCCATTCACCGAGTACACCTCGAGTTACCGGAAGTGATTGGAAAAGACGAAGCGAAGTTAAGTCAAGCAATTCTTGGCTTGCAGTTAGCAGCGTATCGATTTGACACTTATAAATCAAAACCGGAAAATAAGCAGACCGAATTGGAAATTTCGTTAGAAGTAGAAGCGCCAATCGAGGAGACGGCTAACTTGGCTGCGGGCGTCTTTACAGCGCGCGATTTAGTCAATCGCCGCCCGAATGATCTATACCCAGCGAGTTTAGCGGCACATGTGCGTCAATTATTTGCGAATAGTCAAGTTGAAGTAGAGATTTTAGAGAAATCTGAAATTGAGGCACTCGGGATGGAAGCTTTCTTAGCGGTGAATCAAGGGTCAGACCACGAACCGCGTTTCATCGTGATGAAGTATTTGCCGAAAGCAGACGAGCAACCGATTGCACTCGTTGGGAAAGGCGTGACGTACGATTCCGGCGGGTATGCGATTAAGCCAGCCTCTTCAATGAAAGCCATGCATTCAGATATGGCAGGAGCGGCTGCTGTGGTGGGTGCTATGGAAGCCATCTCAAGCAATCAATTACCATGCAATGTGATTGGTGTCATTGCTGCAACAGAGAATTTGATTGACGGAAAAGCGTTCAAGAACGGAGACATCGTAGGGTCTATGAAAGGTTCAACCATTGAGGTTAATAATACCGATGCGGAAGGAAGACTGACTTTAGCAGATGCGCTCTATTATGCTGCGACGAAGTTGGAACCGAGAGCAATTGTTGACTTAGCGACACTCACTGGTGCAGCGATTGCGGCAGTGAGTGGTAAGTGTACGGCGATGATAGCGAGCGATGATTCATTAGCGCAAGCCGTCTTACAGGCGAGTGAAGCTGCAGCCGAACCAACCCAACGCTTATTAGCATTTCCAAGTCATTACGAACAAATTAAAGGGACGTATGCTGACTTAGATAACTCACCAGCAGGCGGTGGTGGTTGCATTACTGCAGGCGTCTTCTTAGAACACTTTACCGAAGACTTACCTTGGGTTCATTTAGACATTGCCGGTCCATCATACAATGGCACAGGCTATGACTACTTACCGAAAGGTGCGAGTGGTACCGGTGTGATGACGCTCTACCATTGGATTAAGAGTCAAAAATAATTTATTGATTAACCGAGCCAACCTGAATTTAGGGTTGGCTTTTTTTGATTGTATTCGCTTGCAGATATCACGTAATAGGTGTATAATGAATTCAACAATACATGTAAAGGGTGATATCAAATGAATCAAACATTAGTTCAGTTGGTGCTACACGCGATTCAAGAAAAGTATGTTTCTGAGAAAGCATTTTACAGTGACAAATTAGGTATTAGCCCGCAAAGTTGGGACCGTTGGAAGAAAGGCGAGCAAGGATTTAAGTACGATAATATGATTATTTTGTCGACATTATTCACTGACTATGAGTGGATGCTCGTCCAAAAAGTAGTGCGCAACCGGGATTTAATGCCAGATATTATTAACGATCCGGTTAAGGAATTTGAATTTTTGAAATATCAAATTGCCCGGCGATGGATTCATGCTGGACTTGCGCAAATTAATTGGTATCATAGTGAAGAGAATGAATTGGACAGCACGCGTCGCTCGAATATGATGATTTTACAAATACAAATTGACTATGGTCTGTGGGGTTATAATGATGTGATTGAAATTCGCCTGCCTGGGGTGATTCGTCAACAAATCGGCCACGACCAAGTTAAGTTGTTGCAATGGTTTGATGATGAAAGTGAGCGGCTGCAAGAATAATAATAATGAGAGGTCGCGCAATGCATGACTAAAAAACCGATTAATTTAACAACGAAAAAAAATAAAACAAAACGTGCGAAGACAGGCGCTTCAAAAGTCAGCCGGTCAAAAGTAAAGAAGCGACCACGCAAGAATAAAAGCAAGCAGCAAAAGGGCTGGTTAGGGAGAGCGTGGCGTGGATTTCGAGAAGAGCTAACACGGGTCAACGGGATATTTTTCAAACGGGTTGGCTGCGCCACGATTTTATTGATTGGGCTCGGAGTCATTGGGTTGGTATTGTTGTACCAATGGTCTGCGCATATGAGTGAGCAACGCGAGGCATGGCTGATTGAGCAAGAGCGCTATGAGGCACGACTGAGTTTTATCAATGAGTTGGTTCCGACTGCACAAGAAATTCAGCGTGAGACTGGGATTTTTGCGAGCGTCTCGCTAGCACAAGTATCTCTGGAAAGTAATTTTGGAACGAGTGAACTGGCTTCGCAATACCATAATTTGTACGGCGTCAAGACTTCGGCAGATGACCCTGAAGCGGTGGCACTGCCGACGCTGGAATACTTGGATGGTGAATGGGTTGAGATTACCGACCGTTTCAAAGTATACCAGAGCTGGCAGCATTCGATGCGCAGTCACGCTCAGCTGATCACTGGTGGGACGAGTTGGGATTCGGATTATTACAAGGCGGTGTTGGACGGAGCTACTTATCAAGAGCAAGCGCGCGGTTTGCAAAAGTCCGGCTACGCAACTGACCCGACTTATGCGGACAAGCTTATTAATCTAATTGACGAGTGGCAACTGGATCAGTACGACCACTTGCCAGAATTAAGCACCGAGGCACCATCCTAAATTGAAACTATTCAAGCTACCTGTTTTGGACAGGTAGCTTTTTGTATTGTAGGTGGGTTGATTGAAAAGCGTGGTGATTGGTCTGGCTCGGGGGTTGATTGACCAAAGAGTGAGGTTAATTGGTCTGGATTGGGGTTCGCCAAACCAAATAATGAGTTCGATTGGTTTGCCACAGTGTTCGCCAAACCAATCAGAGTGTTTGTTTGGTCTGGCTCGGAGGTTACCAAACCAAATAATGAGTTTGATTGGTCTGGCGCGGTGTTCGCCAAACCAAATAATGAGTTCGATTGGTCTGGCACAGTGTTCGCCAAACCAAATAATGAGTTCGATTGGTCTGGCACAGTGTTCGCCAAACCAAAGTAAGAGTTTGATTGGTTTGGCTCGGGGGTTACCAAACCAAATAATGAGTTCGATTGGTTTGGCTCGGGGGTTACCAAACCAAATAATGAGTTCGATTGGTCTGGCACAGTGTTCGCCGAACCAAAGTAAGTGTTTGGTCTGCCTCAGGGGTCACCAAACCAAAGTAAGAGTTTGATTGGTCTGGCTCGGGGTTCGCCAAACCAAAGTAAGAGTTTGATTGGTCTAGCACGGGGTTCGCCAAACCAAAGAATGAGTTTGATTGGTCTGGCACGAGGGCTGCCAAACCAAAGTAAGAGGTTTATTAGTCTGGCTCAGAGTTCACCAAACCAAAGTAAGTGGTTGATTGGTCTGGCACGGGGTTCGCTAGACCAATAGGAGTGTTTGATTGGTCTGGCACGAAGGTTACCAAACCAAAGTAAGTGTTTGATTGGTCTGGCACGGGGTTCGCCAAACCAAAGTAAGTGTTTGATTAGTCTAGCCCAGCTCTCACCAAACTAAAGTAAGTGTTCGCTTGATCTGGCCCGGCGGTCCCCAAACTGTAAATTTTGGTTTTATTTCGCACTAACTTCAAGCACCATGTTGCACTAATAGAACAAAAAACTATTTCGCTAAATGAAATAGTCCTTTTTGTGACTTATTTTACTCGAATGACTAAACTATCTCGTGCAGCTTCCACTACTTCTGTCGTGATAGTTTCAAGATTATTGATTTCTAGTATTCTTTCGATTATGTATGGGGATTTTATGTTCCTTTTTAAATTAAAATAATTTATCGATAACAATATAAGAAGGAATTATTATAATTCACTTGTTCATTTATATAACTTTTATCAGATATTTTAAGAATCTCGAAGACTTATAAGAGTAAGATCACGAAAAAACCTATTTTAAAAATACTATTGACAACTATCGTTTACTAATGTAAACTATACTTAACATTAGCGTTTACGTGTGTAAACGAAAGAGGGGGAGAAAATGAGTACTAGAGCTGTAAACCTACATATAACCGAAGCTGAATGGGAGGTCATGCGTGTAGTCTGGACGAATACCCAAGTGACTAGTAAAGAAGTCATTTCTACAATGGAAGAGAAATTGGACTGGAAACAAGCGACAACCAAGACACTCTTAGGTCGACTCGTGGAAAAAGGCGCACTGAATACAGAGCAAGAAGGTAGAAAATATATTTATTCGGCAAATATCGAAGAGAAAGAAGCGATAAGAAGTTTTACAAACCATATTTTCGATCGTATTTGTCGGAAGAAGGTCGGGAATGTAATAGAGAGTATCATTAAAGATTATACTTTGAGTTTCGATGATATCCAACGGCTAGAAGAAATATTAGAGATGAAAAAAACTTTCGCAGTAGAAGAAGTTGATTGTCAGTGTGCAGAAGGGCAATGCGATTGCCATTTACATCATCATGAAGAATAAGGAGCGAGAAAATTGGAGAATAAATCATTTGCCATAGAAGGTATGACATGTGCATCTTGTGCGCAGACAGTAGAAAAAGCAGCAAAAAAGGTTCGTGGGGTCACACAGGCTTCCGTAAACCTAGCAACAGAGAAGTTAAGTATAGAGTACGATGAACTAACTTTTTCGGTAGAAAATCTACAAAGAGCAGTGGAGAATTCAGGGTATGAAATGGTCACCCAGGAAGGAACGACGCAAACCTTTGCAATTGAAGGGATGACCTGTGCATCCTGTGCACAGACAATTGAAAAAGCTGTCGGAAAGTTGTCGGGCGTAGATAAAGTTTCAGTCAATTTAGCGACAGAAAAAATGCAAGTTTCTTATAACCCGTCAGCAATTTCAGTATCTGATGTGACTGGTGCTGTATCCAATAGTGGTTATGCAGCCGTATTAGAGACTACGGATACTCAAAATCATTCACGAGAAGAGAAGCGTGAGAAAAAAGAAAAAAGAATGAAGCAACTTTTAAATCGTTTTGGGATATCCATAATATTTACAATCCCTTTATTAATTATATCCATGGGTCCAATGGTAGGTATGCCTCTACCAAATATTGTTGACCCAACGATAAATGCATTTAATTTTTCTCTTTTACAACTTATTCTGACTTTGCCGATAATGGTAGTGAGCTGGGAATATTTCCAGAAGGGATTCAAAACCTTATTTAAAGGTCACCCGAATATGGATTCCTTGATTGCCCTTGGTACGGCGGCTGCATTTGTTTACAGTCTTGCTGCGACAATCGCAACAGGCCTGGGTTACGGTATTTTTTCAGATTTACTTTATTATGAAGTAACTGGCGTTATTTTGACACTCCATACTTTAGGGTTATTTTTAGAAGAGCGATCAAAGGGTCAAATGTCCTCAGCTATTGAAAAATTAGTTAACTTGGCTCCTAAAACAGCTCGAGTGATACGTAATGGTGTGGAACAAGAGATTACTGTGGACGAAGTCGCTTTAGGAGATGTTATTCGAGTTCGTCCGGGAGAAAGTATGCCTGTAGATGGTGTTGTTGTTGAGGGACGCACTTCAGTCGATGAATCAATGCTGACAGGAGAAAGTATCCCAGTGGAAAAGGAAAGTGGAGACGAGGTTATTGGAGCCAGTATCAATAAAAATGGTTCCATTGATTACCGCGCGACTCGAGTCGGAAGTGATACAACTCTATCTCAAATCATAAAATTAGTAGAAGATGCTCAAGGGTCTAAAGCACCCATTGCTCGAATGGCTGATATCATTACCGGATATTTCGTACCGATTGTTATAGCATTAGCCGTTTTAGCAGGAATTGCTTGGTTAATTGCAGGTCAATCTGGAATATTTGCTTTATCCGTTATCATAACAACCCTTGTCATTGCTTGTCCATGTGCCTTAGGTTTGGCGACTCCAACAAGTATTATGGTTGGAACCGGAAAAGGGGCAGAACATGGTGTCTTGATAAAAAGTGGTGAGGCGTTAGAAACCACTCATAATTTAGACACGATTGTATTTGATAAAACAGGGACATTGACAGAAGGTAAACCTATCGTGACGGATATTTTGGTAACTCCTCTTATTACTAAAGAAAATCTTTTATATTATGCAGCTTCCGGTGAAACAGGTTCTGAACACCCATTAGGCGAAGCCATCGTACAGAAATCAAAAGAAGAGAACATGACATTAGCTAAACCAGATCATTTTGAAGCGATTCCTGGACACGGGATTCGAGTTGAAATTGAGGGCAAAGATATGTACATTGGAAACCGTAAACTGATGCTAGAGCAAAAGATTGATTTATCAAGCATGGAAAAAGAATCCGATCGTTTAGCAGACGAAGGAAAAACACCGATGTATCTCTCTGTTGATGGAGAACTAGCTGGAATTATCGCAGTAGCTGACACACTCAAGGAAAATAGTATGAAGGCTGTTAAAGAACTTAGAAGACGCGGTGTTGAAGTAATCATGATTACTGGAGATAACAAACGTACAGCCAAAGCGATTGCTAAGCAAGTGGGTATAGACAGTGTATTAAGTGAAGTATTACCTGAAGATAAAGCAAAGGAAGTCAAAAAACTACAAGAGGCAGGCAAGAAGGTAGCGATGGTTGGAGACGGCATTAACGATGCACCCGCATTAGCTCAAGCAGATATCGGTATTGCAGTTGGATCAGGTACAGACGTGGCGATTGAATCGGCTGATATTGTCCTTATGCGTAATGATTTAACCGCTGTATTGACTGCGATTGATTTAAGTCATGTAACGCTACGAAACATTAAACAAAACTTGTTCTGGGCTTTTGCTTACAACTTTGTAGGTATTCCAGTTGCGATGGGTCTCTTGTATATTTTTAGCGGACCATTGATGAGTCCAATGTTTGCGGCAGTCGCCATGAGTTTCAGTTCCGTATCGGTCTTGCTCAATGCTTTACGGTTGAGACGATTCAAACCACCAGTTGTTTAGAAAACACGTAGTTTATCTGGGATTTAAACTTCTTCCTATTCTATATAAATGAAGAAGATAAAAAAAGGGGGAATAAAATAATGAAAAAAGAAGTCTTATTAGATGGCGTAAAATGTGCAGGTTGTGCGAACACGGTGCAAGAAAGATTTTCAGCTATTGAAGGGGTTGAATCTGTAGAGGTTGATTTAGCGACTAAAAAAGCAGTACTTGAAAGTCAAACAGAGATTGATACCGAAACGCTCAATGCTGCTTTAGCAGAAACTAACTATTCAGTATTAAGTGTATAAAGTACGAATACCATTTATTCACAGATAGTAGATAGAGATAAAGTATAGAACCCTTTTCATGAGAATTATATAGAGTGTTAGATGAGGGGTTCTAAAAGTTTAAAATCAGTCTTTAATCTAATAAGCCAGCTATAAAAATGTCAACATAATTTAGAGGATATTTTATGTCGAGCTTCGACCTTTGAAAGTGGTGATACTAATAAATTTATGCATGACAAATAAGCCTAACTTTTTAAATTTTTAAATTAGACTTATTCTTGTTCTTTATTTGAGTGATGCCTTACTTCGTAAGGTTTATCATTAGTCCAAACTGCAAAGATTA
>NZ_PKHE01000026.1:0-17397 GCF_002847645.1 Falseniella ignava | reverse complement strand
CCCAGTTGGCAGAGCAAGTGTACTTACATTATTGAACCGCCGTATACGAGAACCGTACGTACGGTGGTGTGAGAGGACGACTAATCAACTAATGATTAGTCTCCTACTCGATTGGTTACGATTCAAGAGCGCGTGGGTTTTTGATAATAATCGGACGAGGATCTTCAATATTTTCAGGAAGAACCAATCCTTCATGATCGTCCCATACATATGGCGAATAGTAAATCAATTCATCGCCACCTGTGCGAGCAAATTCTAAAGCTTCATGAGCAATCGTCTCATGCATATCATAATGATAAGCTCTTGAGAATGTTTCACCTAAAGGCGCATCCACCATATACATACGTGGCGGGCGAATACGTTCTGCTAAATGCGGGAAGTGTCCAACAAGGACCGTACGAATCCCGTGTTTTTCGATTTCTCGAGCGACCAATCCAACGGATTGATGACACATAAATCAGCCGGGAGAAAGTAATACCACATCAACATTATTCTCTTCAAGGGTCTCAGCGATTTGCTTTGCTGTGACTTCAATCAGCACATCAACGCGGGGTACGTGTCCCATCCAAGAAATATTAACGGGTGAGACTTCGCCGATGATTCCCTTTTCCGCCATCGAACGTAAAGTTTTTAATGGGAAGACACAGTCTAAATCTTTATGAGCGGCTTGGTTCGGGTAGCGCACGTGACTAATTGTAATATCGCTATAGTCTACATCACCTGGGATAATGCGGTAAGAAGCATCACCGGTTAAGATAAAAGGTTTGTCAGTTCGTAAATGAACTCCCGTTGAAGCGGCAATCGCAACGCGTAATTCTGATAGAGGTTTATCAATCTTGTCAGCAATTACGGGTGGCTTACGTAAGGTTAATGTCATTGCTTCAAGGCCATGCGACATATTCGTTTGCATATTAATCGTTTCACGATTATGTTTTGTCGGCAAGGTCGAATCAACGTGTTTCATGATTTCACTCCTTCTTTATCATTTTGTGAAGAGTATAACGTAGCTGAACATCTTCGTCAATTAAAACGCTCTTTTTTCACAAAGATGATATCTCCGAGAGATTTTGAGGATCTATATTCCCATGCGCAGTAATGAGTGTGCTTTATTTAAATAGTGAGGATTCTGTATTCTTTTTGTGAAATAAAGTGTATATAAATTGTTATTTCACCAAGAATCAGCTAAAATTCAAAGTATGTGAATCGATAATCAATTAAGGGAGTGAGAGATGATGCAAAATATGGGATCCATTCTAGGATTGGATCGATTAGAACAGATCCAAGCGAGTTTTGAAATGGTTCAAATTCTCAATCCAGAAGGAGAAATCGTAAATAATGACATCGAAATTGACTTGACGGATGAACAATTACTCGAGTTAATGAAGCGAATGGTCTTTGCGCGCGAGTTCGATGAACAGACTAATTCATACAGTCAACAAGGACGCATGGGATTTTTTGCCCCTTCTCGTGGACAAGAAGCAGCGATGATTGCGAGTCATTTTGCTTTTGATAAAGACGATTGGTTATTTGGTGGTTATCGTGATTTACCGCAAGTAATCATGCATGGGGCTTCAGTTGCGGATATGTATCATTGGTCTAAAGGGCATGTTAAAGGGCAACGTGGTGGCTATGACAAAGAAGTTAACGCAACCATTCCACAAATTATTATAGGTGCTCAAATGGTCCAAGCCCAAGGTAATGCTTTCGGACAAAAATTAAAAGGTTCCAAACAAGTTACTTTTGCTTATACGGGTGATGGTGGGACTTCGGAAGGAGATACCTATGAAGCGTTGAACTTTGCGGGTGTCTTTAAGAGTCCACTTATTATGTTCTTCCAAAATAATGGCTATGCTATTTCTACCCCGATTGAAATTCAAACCCACGCGAAAACATTAGCTCAAAAAGCAGTTGCGGCAGGCGTTCCAGGGGTCCAAGTAGACGGGAATGACCCACTTGCTACCTATATGGTATCAAAAGCAGCGCGTGAATATGCAGCAAACGGAAACGGTCCAGTAGTAATTGAACTGGTGACCAATCGAATGAAGCCACACTCAACGATGGGAGATGACCCTTTACGCTATCGTGATCAAGCCTCTCTAGATTATTGGGCACAACGCGACCCACTGGAACGATTTCAACGTTACTTGATGAAGCGAGGCATTTTGACGGAAGATATGTTAGAGCAATACCATCAAGAAGCGATTGAACTGATTCGTCAAGGAATAGAAGCGTCCGAACAAGAGCCCGCAATGGACTTGGCAGAATCTTTAAAATGGCAATATCAAGGAGCGATGCCGGCTCATTTAGTTGAACAATACCAACAATTGAAAGGAGAATCTTCGAATGATTGATCGTAAAAATCCTGAAGCAGGCAATAATTTAACGATGGTGCGTGCCATTAATCAAGCCTTGGAGATGGAGATGAAATCCGATGATTCCGTAATTCTCTTTGGTCAAGATATTGGTAAAAATGGCGGCGTATTTCGTGTGACGGAACATTTACAAGAACAATTTGGAAAAGAACGAGTGATTGATACCCCTCTTGCAGAATCTGCGATTGCAGGTATGGCTTATGGATTGGCTTTCCAAGGCTTTCGTTCAGTCATTGAAATTCAATTTTTAGGTTTTATTTTTGAAGCGATGGACAGTGTGAATCAGATGGCGAGAACGTCCTATCGGACGGGTGGAACGGTTAAGATGCCGGTCGTTATTCGTGCGCCTTTTGGAGGCGGAGTCGGCACACCGGAATTTCACCCGGATAGTTTCGAAGGGCTTTTAGCACAATTTCCTGGACTGAAAGTTGTTATTCCATCCTCGGCGATTGATGCGAAAGGCATGATGATTTCAGCGATTCGTGATGATAATCCGGTTGTATTTTTAGAGCATATGCTGCTTTATCGTTCGTTCCGTGAGAAAGTGCCGGAAGAAAGCTATACGATACCTTTAGACCAGGCGAATATTGTACATGAAGGAACGGATCTAACACTCGTGACTTACGGAGCGATGGTCCGAAAAGCTGTAAAAATAGCTGAAATTGCGCAAGAACATGGTGTGTCAGTTGAAGTGATTGATTTACGCGTGGTTGCACCAATTGATTATGAAACCATCATGACTTCTGTTCAAAAGACACAGCGTCTGATGGTGTTACAAGAAGCTCAGCGACAAGCAGGAGTGGGACATCAAGTAGTATCCGAAATGGCTCAACGTGCATTTTATCACCTGATGGCACCGATTCGTTTTGTGTCTGCTCCAGATACGTCATTCCCATTCAAACAAATTGAAAGTCAATGGTTACCGACAGATCAAGAAATCATTGACGCGATGTTTGAAGTCGTACAAGCATAAAATTAAATTTTATTTAAAAGAGAAAGGAAACAATTATGGCATTTCTAGTTAAGTTACCTCCACTGGGAGAAGGAATTTTTGAAGCGCAAATGGTTGCCCGTCACAAGCAGGTGGGCGATGAAGTTAAAGAAGGCGACGTTATTGCGGAAATGGAAACCGATAAAGCAACTGGCGCCTTGGCATCACCTGTCAGTGGTGTAATCAAAGAGTTTTACATTGAAATTGGCGATTATATTTTCCGAGATGAAAAAGTCTTATTAATCGATGATGGTAAGGAAGAGCTAACAACCGGTTCAGGTGGAGATGCGGGACGCGTCAATGAAGATGGCTCGATTGTAGCACCCCCTGAAGGTGAAAAATTAGCGATTCCTAAGTTAGGTCCACGTAGTAAACAAGCTCCAGCGCAAAATCAGCCTGAAAAGCCAGTTCAAGCAAGTGAGCAACCTAAACTTGCGGCGCAACCAACGCCAACGCCTGCACCTGAACAACCGAAAGAACCTGAACAATCTCAACCGACCCAAGAAGTTGAAAAACCAGAGGCAGCAACACCAGAACAAGAGCAACCTGCCTTTAAGTTATCCGATGACGGTGAATACTATGTGGTAGAAAAAACTGGTAGTGTAGCAGAAGTCTTCAAGCGCTTCTACGGTGAAGATCAACCACAAGCCCCAGCAGCAAA
Organism: Falseniella ignava; assembly: GCF_002847645.1. NCBI lineage: Bacteria > Bacillati > Bacillota > Bacilli > Lactobacillales > Aerococcaceae > Falseniella > Falseniella ignava. Next base: position 13,373 of record NZ_PKHE01000026.1, on the reverse strand, counting down.
ACCTGATATGAAATTTATGTCAGAGCAAGGACAAGCACAACAAGGAAAGCCAATTCCATCAACAACACGCAAGCATCGCTACTTAGAACCGTTACAGACGAACTTCCAACACTCGCTAGATGGCAGCCAACCGATCCCAACGCACGTTGCCAATGAAATACCTTATGAAGAATTATTGAAGCGTGGCGAAAATGTGAAAGTTGCGCCAGCGCTTCGTAAATATGCCGCAGAAAATCATATTGATATATCCGAATTACCAACGGATGAAAATGGCACGATTACGAAAGAAATGATTGATCTAGCAATTAGTCATGCAGTGGGTGAGCGCGAATGGAACTACAAATTAATCGATGAGTACGATCCAGGTTACTGGACGCATCGCCCAGACGAAGAAGCGGGTCGTGAGGAAACATATATCCGTAAGTACAATGCTTCTCGTTATGAGATGAGTCACCGCAAAGTGCCACCGTTCTCAGTGACCTTAGATATCGATATGACGAAGTTGCAACAATATATCGAGTTAAGATATGGTGCCAAAGCGACGAAGAATAGTGTCTTACCTTACTTTATTCGTGCAATTGTTATCGCAGCACATCGCTATCCAGAATTAAATTCATCGATCGATGATGTGGTATCGGTCTTCCGCTTTAAGTCTTATGTCAATGTAGGAATTGAGATGAATACCGTTCAAGGACTCTTTACTCCAGTGATTAAAGATGCGCATCTGCAGTCTTATCATGAATTGGAAGAAAGCTTGAATGAGCTCGAGCATGAAGTTAAAGTGGAACGTATATTTAACTATGAGACCAACTCAGATTCAACGATTACCATTACCGATGTGTCTGAATTTGGTTATGTCGAGAATTTTGTGCCAATTATTCAACATCCAAATGCAGCGATTTTTGGACTGGCTGGAACTCGAGATAAAGCCGTTGTTGTTGAAGGCGAAGTAGCCGTTCGTCCAATGCAGCCAATGACGCTAGTGAGCGATGCACGAATCTTAACACGTGACAAAGCAATTCGCGTTGCAAACTTCATTAAAGACATGATTGAAGAGCCTAGCTACTTATTTGAAATGGATGAAGCTTTACAAGCACAAGAATAAGAAAGGAATCGAAATGGATAAACTTTCAGAAGTATATTTAAAAGGTGAAGAAAATAAAGCGGCGATTCTATTGATGCATTCTTTTGGAGATACCAATGGAGTTATGTCTCCGCTCGCTGAATTGCTAAATCAAGCAGGGTACAGTGTGTTATATCCAACTTATTCTAACCATCAAGATCAAAATTATGCTGAGATTTTTTCGACACCGATGGAAGATTATCAAGCAGAAGCAGCAGAATATTACCAGTTCTTGAAAGCGCAAGGTCATGACAACATTGTAGTCGGCGGTTTATCACTCGGAGGCATTTTAGCCATTGATTTAGCGGTTCAACATCCAGAGGTATCGGGTTTGATCAGTCTAGCTAGTCCGATGTTTATCGATTTGAATGAATCTAAAATACCTTACTATATGCGTCAACAGTTGTATCGTCAACTTGCGACCGAGGAAGGAATATCCGCTGAAGATCTTAAACAGGCGGATCAGATGTTTAAAACGTTGAAAGAAATCTTTAAGACGATGAATCGTTGGATGGATGAGAGTTTATCGAAAGTATTACAATTGGAGCAGCCGGTTTTCATTGCGCAGAGTGTCAATGATGAAGTTATTAATATGACCGTAGCCGAACGTTTGAAGCGTGCTATGCGTCAAGCTGAATTCGTTGATTTTCATTTATATGAAGAAGGGACGCACTATTTAACAGCAGATCTGACGTTGTCTCCACTTGCACAAGACTTGATTCATTTCTTAGGAAAAATCTAACTTCCCATTAATCACAATCACACTGAAAGGAGAACCAACCAATTCAGTGTGATTTTTTATTTAGCGAGACTGACCCATCTTCAAAAGATAAATTAACAAAAATTTAACAGATATTTTTGTTAAATCATAGGAATATCAGGTAGAATAACGATAGATGAAAAAATAGTAGGTGACGGAAAAATCGCTCGCTCTGCTAAATCCATATTAAAGGAGTTATTATGAAAAAGACAATTGCGTTTATGATGGTAGCTTTATTATGCTTAAGCCAAATGGTTCTAAGTCCAGCACAAGTTGAGTCGGCTTCAGAGTTTGATGCTAATCGTCTACGAGTTGCCTATTCTGTGGATCCGGATGGGTTAGATCCACAAAGGACAGTGGCAGCGAGTACCTTCCAAGTCACTAGCAATATTTATGATACGCTCGTTAAGGTGACCCCAGCAGGTGAATTGCAGCCTGGTTTAGCAGAAAGTTGGGAAGTGTCAGAAGACGGGCTCCAAATTACCTTTAAGTTAGTTGAAGGAGTGCAGTTCCATAATGGAGAGCCGTTCAATGCTCAAGCGGTCGTAAATTCTTTTGAACGATTAAAAGGAGAAGACTCGCCACGTGCAAAAGATTATCAAAATATTATCGAGATGGAAGCAGTCAGTGAATACGAAGTGCGCTTTACCACTGAGGAGCTCGATGTCGATCTTCCTTCAAAATTTGCTTACGCTTGGACAGCCATTGTTGAAACAGGTGTGGCAGATAGTTTACGGACTCAACCGGTCGGGACAGGATCATACCGACTCGTTGAGTGGACACCTCAAGAGCGGATTCTATTAGAGGCTTACGAAGGTGCCTTAACGCAAGCACAGATTCGGACGGTAGAAATGCGTAATATTCCAGATCCGCAAGCACGTGTATTGGCAATGCAAAGTGGCGAAGTGGACTTTATGAGTATTTCAGGCGAACAACGTCCGCTGGTCGAAACAATTTCGGGTTATCAAGTGATTGCCAATCCGATGAATGGTATCCAGTTAATGCCGATGAATCAGGAAAATGAGTATCTAAAAGACCCTCAAGTCCGTCGGGCGATTGCAATGGCGGTCAACAAAGAAAGTTTAATTGAGCATATCTTTGCGGATGATGGCCAAAAAATTGGCTCGCACTATCCACCGATTTTAGCAAACTATGTTGATTTATCAGAACATATGCCATACGATGTCGAAGGTGCAAAGCAATTGATGGAAGAAGCCGGCTACGGAGATGGCTTTAAATTGAAGATGTACTTGCCGAAAGATTACCAAATGTATGTGGATGCTGGGCAAGTGATTGCGGAAGAATTAAAGCAATTAAAGATTCAAGTCGAGATTGAAGTCGTAGAATGGGCTTACTGGTTAGAGAATGTTTATCAAGGACGTCAATACGACTTAACGGTTGTAGGACATACTGGACGTCTCGATTCGTATCAGTGGCTTGCACGTTATCATAGCGAAAGTCCAGAGAACTACTTCAACTATTCAAACGAACGCGTCGATGAAATCTTAGAGACAGTGTCACAAATTCAAGATGCGACGGAACGCGATGTGCTCTATCAAGAGTTACAGACAATCTTGGCGGAAGAAGTGCCAGCGGTTTATATTCAATCACCCGCGCAATTAATAGCGATGCGTGAAGAAATTCAAGGATACGAGACCTATCCAATTGATATTATGCCGTATAGTGATTTATCATATCGTTAGAGAAAACTTAAAAAGTAATATAAAGGAGGATTCCGATGCTGAAATATATCATTCGTAGATTATTACAGGGAGTTGGAGTCCTCTTTGTTGTTACTTTACTTACTTTTCTAGCATTAAAAGTCATTCCGGCAGACCCAGCTACTTTAATCTTAGGTATTGATGCGACACCTGAGAGTGTCGCCCAACTGCGTGAAGCGATGGGGTTAAATCGCCCACTGCTGGTCCAATACTGGGAGTGGATGACCTCTGTTTTACAAGGAGATTTAGGGACCAGTTATTACTACGGTAGTGCGGTAAGTGATTTGATTCGCTCGCGTTTGCCGTTAACGTTGACAATCGCGCTCCTTACTACTTTTTTTAGTTTGATTTTCGGAACGTTTCTTGGAACATTCGCCGCTTTATATCGACGTCGCGGCTTAGATTACTTAATTCGTTTGTTTACACAATTAAGCGGGGCGGTTCCTAGTTTTTGGTTGGGAATGCTTGCATTAACTTATTTAGCGGCACGACTCCAATGGTTCTCAGTACACCCGGACATCGATTTGGCGAACCGATTTTGGGGGAGTTTATATCAGTTACTTTTACCGACAATGGTGTTAACTCTGACGCAAATGGGACCGACAATTCGTCAGACCCGTTCGGCAATGTACGATGCACTCGAAGCAGATTATATGATGAGTGCCCGGATGAAAGGGTTAAGTGAGCGACGTCGGATTATTCGCTACGCACTCAGATCAGCGATGATGGCGCCTTTAACGCTATCTTCATTGCAATTTGCGCACTTGATTGGAGGAACGACCGTGGTTGAGACGGTCTTTTCACTTCCTGGATTAGGACGATTGTTGTTAGTGAGTGTGGAGCAGCGTGATTTAATGTTGTTGCAAGGATTGATTTTATTTATCACCACGATGGTGATTGTCATCTCCGTTGTGACGGATATATTATATCAATACATCAATGGCAATACAGAAGAAGGGGTGTAGTCATGACGCAAGTTATTCAACGACGTCGAGAACGTCGCTACTTGGAACGATTCGCATTCTATCTTTCGTGCAGTATGATTGTTTTGATGTTTATTTTATGTTTGGCTTCTTACTTTACCTCGCAAGATCCTACAGCAGTTGATTTAACGCAACGGTTCCAACCGCCGAGTGCAGCCCATTGGGCAGGGACCGATCAATTCGGACGCGATATATTAACGCGAATTATGTATTCGATGCGCTCATTTATTATGATTAGTATGGGAGCGGTTTTGGTAGGAGCGACGCTAGGCTCATTGATTGGCTTAGTGGCCGGTGTGGTCCGTCCGGGATGGCGCCGTCTTATGATGAGTGTGGTGGATGGATTTATTGCTTTTCCAGGTATTTTATTAGCGCTATTAATTATTTTTATTTTAGGGAAAGGCCAATGGAATACAGTGGTGGCAATCAGCTTGATGTTGATGCCCACCTTTGCCAAGTTGGCCTATAGTACAACCTTAGAAGTTTTGGACAAAGACTTTGTAAAAGCAGCTTATAGTTATGGCTTAAGCCGCTGGGAAATTCTATTCCGACACGTCTTACCTTTCTATGTTCCGAAGTTAATTACCCAAGCATCAGGCAGTGTTGCTAGCAGTATGATGATTGAATCGAGTTTATCTTTCTTAGGGCTGGGTGTCCAACCACCGAATGCCAGTCTCGGCTTAATGATGAACGAAGCGCAGCAGTATGCGTTACTTTACCCGTATATGATTTTACCTACAGGAATTGTACTGGTCAGTGTGGTATTAGCCTTTATTATGTTAGGTGACAGTCTCAATGACCGTTGGCAATTACGGACGGAGGTGTGGGATGACTAACTTATTAGACGTTCAAAATTTATCCGTTTTTGATGAGCACGACCTTCCCCTCCTACATCAAATCAACTTATCTATTCCAAGTTGTCAGGCACTCGGAATTGTTGGCGAGTCAGGTTCTGGGAAAAGTTTACTGATCAAAACCTTATTAGGTTTGCTTCCAGATAATTTAAGTGCTTGTTATGATCATTTAGCTCTTGAGACGGTCAATTTTTATCAAATGGCTCCCGATAAATTACGAACATTTCGTGCGCTCGAGATAGGTTATATTCCCCAAAATACAATGGAATACTTACATCCTTTGTTGACGATTGAGGAACAATTAACCGATGGTTATCGGACGCATTTGAAGGCGAGTGGAGCCGAGGCACGTCAACGTGCCTTAGAATTGTTAGAACAAGTAGAAATTAAGCACCCTGAACGGGTACTGAAGGCTTTACCCCGTGACTTAAGTGGTGGGATGCGTCAACGCGTGTTGATTGCGATGGCTTTAATCAATCAACCCCACTTAATGATTGCGGATGAACCGACGACAGCTCTCGATGCTAAAGTTCAATATCAAGTCATGGAATTATTAGCCAAAGCTCAACAACAAGGCTGTCGTAATTTAGTCATTATTTCGCATGATTTGCACTTAATTCAAAAATATTGCGATTATGTCATTGTGATGCAACAAGGAGAAATTCGGGAAGTTGGACCGACCGAGATAGTGTTTAGAAAGCCTCAATCCCCTTATACGCAAGCTCTATTAAACGTGCGGATCGATCTGTCACAAGACCCGGATCAACCACTTCTCGACGTCCGTCATTATTTATCGCCGGACGCAAAGCCAGTCTCTCAGGAGGTTGAAAATGTTACAAGGAATTGAACTTAATAAAACATTTCAGGGGCGAGGAGGTTGGCTATCATCCGCCTCTCAGCCGATTGTAGCAGTCGATCAAGTCTCGTTGGAATTGAATCCTAAAGAAACGGTTGGTTTAGTCGGCGAGAGTGGCAGTGGCAAGTCTACTTTAGGCGAACTCCTAGGAGATTTGCAGCGCCCGACGTCGGGACAAGTTTGTTATCGTGGTCAAGATATCCAATCGATGGACCGAGAAGCGTATGCGAATTATCGCCGTAATGTGCAATTTGTTTTCCAAAGTCCACACACGTCGATGAATCCGACCTATACGATTCAACACGTGCTTGAAGAACCATTACGTAAACTAACCAACGATACTGAACGTGAACGTATCGAAAAGATGGAAGCGATGATGGAACAAGTCGGGCTTCCCGTGCGTTACTTGAGTCGATACCCACGTCAACTGTCCGGCGGACAATGCCAGCGCGTGGCAATCGGGCGAGCACTACTTTTGAATCCAGAAATGTTAATCTGTGACGAATGCATCTCAGCCTTAGATGTCTCTGTTCAAGCGCAAATCTTAAATTTACTAAATCAACTTCAAGAAATTTACGGAACAACGTATTTATTTATTTCACATGATTTGGCGGCGGTTAAATACATCTCGGATCGAGTCTTAGTAATGCAACACGGTCAAGTCGTTGAGTCTGGGCCGACGGAGCATGTTCTAACCCAGCCAGAACATGCGTATACCAAGCAACTTTTACACTATCATCAACTCATTCATTAATGGGTCAAAGGCAGGAGGAATATTATGAAATGGACGGTTGTAGGCTATTACGGAGGTTCATTAAAAGCAGGTAAAGCAGCTTCTGGGTACTTACTCGAAGCGAAGGAACCGATTTTGATTGATTGTGGCCCTGGGATTGTCTCGACGCTTCAACAGCGAATTGATTTAAATCAAATTAATCATGTCGTCTTATCGCATTACCATTGGGATCATTTTAGTGATTTAGGAGCGCTCATCTATCATCGGGTGATTCAACAAGAACTAGGGATGACTCAACAACCCTTGCATCTATATGGGCAAGTTATCGAGCCGTATTATGAGTTATTGAGTCAGTATGACTGTGTGGAATTTCATCCGATTGAATCGGGGCAACCCTTCGAAGTAGTGGGAGTCCAGTTTACCCCAGCATTCACCCACCACCCCGTACCTTGTCTCGCTTTTAGCATCCAAGATTCAGATCATAAGATATTTTATGGGGCGGATGGAGAATATGCTCAAGAGCTCATTCCATTAGCGCAAGACAGTGATTTATTGGTTATCGAAGCCAGTCTATACCCAGAAATTTCTGGAGAAGCGTCAGGGCATATGAATGCGCTGGATGCGGCACAGTTTATTATCGAGACCGAACCGAAGCAAGCGATACTCACTCATTTACCAATTTATGGTGATCCTGAAGAAATCTTAGAGGCTGTGCTTGAACGCACCGCAATTCCAGTACATTTGGCCGAGAGTTGGTTCACTGTTGATTTAAAATAACATGCGGCAAGATTATAAATTGACTTCTTCATTGATTTTAGGTAAATTAAGCTTGTAGTTAACACGCTTTACAGAAAAGGAGATACTATGAATAAGGAAGTTGTGAAAGGGATTGCAGCCAGCGATGGATATGCAATTGCCCCTGTTTATGTACTAAAAGATCCGGATTTAAGCTTTGAAACTGAACAAGTTTCAGATCCAGCCGCAGAAATCGAACGCTTCAAAGCGGCGGTAGCGCAGTCACGTGAAGAGGTTCAACGAATTCAAGAACAAGCTAAAGCGAATCTGTCAGCAGAAGAGCTTCAAGTTTTTGATGCGCATTTAATGTTCTTAGCAGACCCAGAGTATGTCGGTCAGATTGAATCAGTCATTGAAAGCGAAAAAATTAACGCAGAAGCAGCACTACAACAAGTAAGCACGATGTTTATTACAATGTTCGAGTCAATGACAGATAATGCTTATATGCAAGAGCGTGCGGCTGACATTCGTGACGTCTCACAACGAATTTTAGCGAGTCTATTAGGAGTGGAACTTGCTTCTCCGGCAGCGATTGCACATGAAGCCATCTTGGTAGCAGAAGATTTAACGCCGAGTGATACGTCGCAATTGAATAAGCAATTTGTAAAAGCTTTTGTTACAAATATTGGGGGACGTACATCACACTCTGCGATTATGGCACGCTCACTTGAGATACCAGCGATTGTAGGGACAAAGACAATTACTGAAGAAGTACAACACGGTGACTTAGTTATTGTTGATGCGCATGAAGGAATGGTAATCCTCAATCCAACCGAACAACAAATTGAAGAATATCAACAAAAGATGGCTAAAGAAGCTGAATTCCGTGCGGAATTAGAGACATTACTCGACGCAGAATCTACAACTCAAGATGGTCATCAAGTTGAAGTGGCGGCTAATATTGGGACACCGAAAGATATGGCCGGTGTGTTGAAGAACGGCGCTGAAGGGGTCGGACTTTACCGTACTGAATTCTTATATATGGACTCGGCTGATTTCCCAACTGAAGAAGAGCAATATGACGCGTATAAGACCGTGCTAGAACAAATGGACGGCAAACCAGTTGTAGTTCGAACGATGGATATTGGTGGGGACAAAGAGCTCGATTATCTTGACTTACCAGACGAGATGAACCCATTCTTAGGCTACCGAGCCATTCGTATCTCATTAGACCAGACAGAGATGTTCAAGACACAGTTACGCGCTTTACTTCGCGCTTCGGTTCATGGATTACTTCGCATTATGTTCCCAATGATTGCGACGGTAGACGAGTTCCGACAAGCCAAAGCAATCTATGAAGAAGTGAAAGCCGAGCTTGACCAAGAAGGCATCGCCTATGCTGATACCATTCAACTCGGAATTATGATTGAGATTCCAGCGGCAGCGTTGATGGCTGATCACTTTGCCAAAGAAGTCGACTTCTTCAGTATTGGAACGAATGACTTAATCCAATATAGTATGGCAGCCGACCGGATGAACGAACGTGTCTCTAACTTGTATCAACCGTATAACCCAGCTATCTTGCGCCTAATCAAGTTCGTCATTGATAGTGCACATGCTGAAGGCAAATGGGTTGGTATGTGTGGTGAGATGGGTGGCGAACCTGTCGCAACACCGCTATTACTCGGTATGGGACTTGACGAATTCTCAATGAGTGCAGGTAGCGTTCTTCGCATTCGTCACTTAATCCGTAACGCAAACTATGCGGATTGCCAAGTGCTTGTTGAACGCGCACTGACTGAGTGTGCTTCTTCTGAAGACGTGGTAAAATTATTAAATGAATTTCATCAATAATCGATTGACTAAGATGCTCCGCCAAATGAATTGGCGGGGTTTTTCTATGAATTCGTAACCCATTCGCTAAAATCATCAATTAATAGATGAAAAACACTGAGATATTTGAGATAATAGGAAAGAACATTAGGAAAGGGGATTAATATCTACATGTACAATGAAAAAGATACCGTCGCCGTTAACGCGCTACGTGCGTTAAGTGTTGAACAAATAGAACAAGCCAATTCTGGGCATCCTGGGCTACCACTGGGTGCTGCACCGATGGCCTATGCAGTTTGGGCAGGTCATTTGAATGTTAATCCAGCTGTAACGGATTGGGTGAACCGTGACCGCTTTATTTTATCAGCAGGACATGGCTCAGCTTTGCTATACAGTCTATTGCATTTAAGTGGATTTGATGTGACTTTAGATGATTTGAAGTCATTCCGCCAATTAGGAAGTAGAACACCAGGGCATCCGGAAGTGAATCATACACCGGGTGTTGAAGTGACCACCGGACCTCTTGGACAAGGGATTGCGCAAGCGGTTGGTTTTGCTTTAGCGGAGACCCACGCTGCAGCATTATACAACACCGATGAATATCCAGTAATTGACCACTATACGTATGCATTAATCTCAGATGGAGATTTAATGGAAGGTATTTCTTACGAAGCATGTTCTTTTGCAGGACATAATAAGTTAGATAAGTTGATTGCAGTCTATGATAGTAACGATATTTCATTAGACGGTGACTTGGACATGGCCTTCAATGAAGATATTAAGCAACGCTTTGAAGCTCAAAATTGGCATTACCAACTCGTTGAAGATGGTAATGACTTAGAAGCGATTCATCAAGCGATTGAAGCAGCTAAACAATATAAAGGTCAACCATCATTAATCGAGATTAAGACGGTGATTGGTTATGGTTCACCAGATCAAGGAACATCGAAAACCCACGGTGCGCCACTGGGAGAAGAGAACTGGGGCGTGACGCGTGAATTCTTAAAATGGACCCAAAACACGTTCGAAATTACACCAGAGATTCATGCAACGTACAAAGAACGCGTGATTGACCGCGGTCAAGCGAAGTACAATGAATGGATGGAAATGTACCAAGCTTATAAATCAGCTCATCCTGAATTAGCAGAGACGTTAGAAATTGCATTCCGTCGTGAGTTACCAGCTGATTACGATGCTGCCTTAACATTCGCAACGCCGGATACGAAAGCTGACGCAACTCGCTCTAGCTCAGGTAAAGTTCTAAATCAATTAGCGGAATCTATTCCATTCTTATGGGGAGGTTCTGCAGACTTAGCTGGATCAAATAAGACAACGATTAGCTCTTCTGGAGATTATTCATCAGCAGCACCTGGCGAGCGCAACTTGTGGTATGGGGTACGCGAATTTGCGATGGCAGCCATTATGAACGGAGCAATGTTACACGGTGGTACGCGTATTTTCGGTGGAACATTCTTTGTCTTCTCGGATTATCTGAAGCCAGCAGTTCGTCTATCAGCCTTATCTCAAATTCCAGCAATTTATGTGCTGACACACGATTCGATTGCGGTAGGTGAAGATGGACCAACACATGAGCCGATTGAACAATTAGCAGCTTTCCGTGCGATGCCGAACTTGAATGTCATCCGTCCAGCAGACTACAACGAGACACTCGTAGGTTGGAAAGTTGCGGTTGAATCGAAAGACCGTCCAACATTATTAGTACTAACACGTCAAAATGTTCCAGTCTTAGAACACAGTGCGGAATATGCTGAAGAAGGTGTTCGTCGCGGAGCATATATTGCTTCACCGGCTCAATCGGGTCACGGAGAAGGAATTCTAATCGCAGCGGGATCGGAAGTAGCTTTAGCGATTGAAGCTCAATCGAAGTTACGCGAAGAAGGCATCGATGTTTCGGTTGTTTCAATGCCTGCTGAAAACCGTTTTGCAGAACAAGACGCTGCTTATCAAGAAAGTATCTTACCGTCAGACGTGACGCGCCGTGTAGCGATTGAGATGGGAGCTACTTATGGTTGGCATAAATACACCGGCCTAAACGGTGCCGTCATTGGTATTGACCGCTTCGGTGCATCTGGTAAAGGTGAAGAAGTCGTTGAACACTTTGGCTTTACAGCAGACAATATTGTTTCAACTTATAAGAAATTGAAATAAGCTAACTGCAAATTGATGAAAAAATAATTGAAAAAACACACCCCCTTTTCAAGCTCTGCTAATTGTGGAGAATTTGAAGGGGGTGTCTTTGCTTGTTAAATAAGGGGATAAAGTTATAAAAGGGTTTGCAAAAGCGCATTCAATATGGTAAGATTTACTCACTTAATGCGTATAAAGTTTGATATAAAATAATCAGTGGTCATTCGAAATAGTAAGTGATGTAAGCGGTGCAAGTAGCATACGCTTTTTGCGTGTATAATGGCCGATGATATCGCTGGGGCAACTCAGACTAGACAGTATTTAAAATAGATGGATCTGGAGGAATAATGATGGTTGAACTGAAGTTAAATCATATTTATAAAAAGTACGATGGCGCAGAAAAATATTCGGTAACGGACTTTAATTTGGATATTGAAGACCGTGAATTTATTGTATTTGTTGGACCTTCAGGCTGTGGAAAATCAACAACAATTCGGATGATCGCAGGACTTGAAGATATTACTGAAGGCGAACTGATTATCGACGGACAAGTCGTCAATGATGTTCCGCCGAAAGACCGTGATATCGCCATGGTATTCCAAAACTATGCACTCTACCCACATATGACGGTATACGATAATATGGCTTTTGGTCTAAAGTTACGTAAAGTTCCAAAAGAGGAAATTGACCGTCGCGTTCGTGAAGCCGCAGAAATTCTAAGCTTAACTGAATACTTGAACCGTCGACCTTCAGAATTATCCGGTGGACAAGCTCAGCGGGTTGCACTGGGACGTGCGATTGTTCGTGAAGCGAAAGTCTTCTTAATGGACGAGCCGCTGTCAAACTTAGATGCGAAGTTAAGAGTTCAAATGCGTGCTGAAATTGCGAAGCTACATAAACGGATTAAAACCATTACGATTTACGTAACCCATGACCAGACTGAAGCAATGACGATGGCAGACCGAATTGTCATTATGAAAGATGGCTTTATCCAACAAATTGGTTCACCAAGTGAAGTTTATAATTATCCAGATAATGTTTTTGTGGCTTCATTTATCGGTTCACCAGCGTCCAATATTTTCGAAGTGACTTATAATGACGGTCGTGTTACGACGGAAGCGGGTATTGATGTTGCCGTTACAGAACCGCAGAAAAAATTACTCGATGAACGTGTAGGTAATGGGCAAAGAGTAATTATGTCGATTCGACCTGAAGATATTCAAGCCGAACAAATCTTCCTGGATGCAAATCCTGATTCAATTATTGAAGCCGAAGTGGTTGTTTCAGAGATGTTAGGAGCAGAATCCATCTTATATTCTCAAGTTGGCGATGTTGAGATTATCGCTAAAGTTGACGCGCGTGACTTCCATGAACCTGGTTCTCACGTTCAACTTGGACTGAATATGAATAAAGCGCACTTCTATGATGTAGAGACCGAAGAAGTTATTCGTTAATTTAACTGAAACGATTCAAACGTTCACTCAATTCGAGTGGACGTTTTTTGTTTGTCACAATTAATTTTACAATCTATCGATGTGCGTAAATTTCAAGTTTAAGTTAGCCACTTTGTTAAAACTGAAGACCTACATGTGAATTATTTGCACTAGGTTGTTCGGCTTTACAATGA
>NZ_PKHE01000025.1:0-17988 GCF_002847645.1 Falseniella ignava | reverse complement strand
TTTTCTTCTCCTAGGGGAAGAAGTAAAGAGATTTTAAGTTCATCGAATCATGTAACAGAAAGTGTTGCATTTAACTTTACAACTCAAGGCTTTTTTACTATGAAAATTAGCTTTAAAATGCACTTGCTTAAAGTGCTTCTGTCTTGTATAATTAATTGATGTGAGTATTATCAAAATAATACTCTCCTTGCTCTATTCAATAGAGCCATTAGACCATAAGGAGGTGCAAGTGATGAGCCAATCAACAAAGTATGAAATCTTATATATCATCCGTCCTGATTTAAACGACGATGAAAAGAAAGAGTTAGTTGAACGTTTTGACGGTATTTTAACTGACAACGGTACAACAATCGAAGAATCAGCCGATTGGGGTAAACGTCGCTTAGCATATGAAATTAATGATTACCGTGAAGGTGTATATCATTTAATTCATGCTACAGCAAACGATTCTCGTGGAATCGATGAATTCGACCGTTTAGCTCGTATCAATCGCGGTATCTTACGTCATTTAATTACACGCGTTGAAGAATAATGTTTCACGTGAAACACTAGGAGGATAATCTAATGAATTCTGTTCAATTGGTCGGCCGATTAACAAGAGAGGTAGATTTAAAATTTACTCAATCAGGCATAGCTGTGGGAACATTTACATTAGCAGTCAATCGTAATTTCACAAACCAACAAGGTGAACGGGAAGCAGACTTTATTAATTGTGTCATTTGGCGCAAGTCTGCGGAAAATTTTGCGAATTTTACTCGTAAAGGTTCACAAGTCGGTGTTGAAGGACGAATTCAAACGCGTAATTATGAGAATCAACAAGGACAACGTGTTTATGTTACCGAAGTTGTAGTGGAACAGTTCCACTTATTAGAACCAAAATCTGTGACTGAACAACGTCCACGTGGAGAATCTCAAAATAATTCTTACAATCAAAATCAAAATTTCAACTCATCTTATCAAAATAATTACGGTAACTCATCTAATCAATTCAATGCAAACAATAATGCATCAAATTCAAATCAATATAATCCTTCATTTGATCAATCACCATTCAGTGGATATGATCAAGGTGAAGCCATTGATATTTCTGAAGATGATTTACCATTTTAATAAGAAGTTCGTTTAAATATTTAAGGAGGAATTCACATGGCACAACGTCGTGGTGGAAGACGCAGAAGAAAAGTATGTTATTTCTGCGCTAATAAAATTGACCATGTAGACTATAAAAATGTTGAGCTATTGAACCGTTTCGTATCTGAAAAAGGTAAAATCTTACCTCGTCGCGTTACGGGAACATGTGCAAAACATCAACGTACATTAACTACAGCAATTAAACGTGCACGTATGATTGCATTATTACCATTTGTAGTTCAAGACTAATTAGAATGAAAGAGCTAACCTCAGTGTTAGTTCTTTTTTTGTTTCACGTGAAACATTATACCAATCATGGCTAAACATTGAATTATATGATAAAATAAGCGATATACATTGAAGGAAAGAGGTGAAGTATGTTAGATAAGGATCGTATTAAACAATTTATGAAATTATTTCATTCTTTAGAGATTGGTTGGCAAGTTTATAGTATAACGATAATTTATTTACTAATAACATTCGCTGCACTATTTCTTCGCTGGCAAATTGGTCTTATGCTTCTATTCTTACTAATTATTACATTTTTTGTTTTATACTTTAACTATGAGAATATTATTCGTAATTTAAATTTAATTGCGAATCAACTTTCAACCGATGTTAAAAATGCCCAGGAAGATTCAATTTATCGTGCGCCGATAGGTGTCCTACTTTATAATCCCTCGGATCACCGAATCAAATGGATTAATCCAATGATGCAACATATGTTAGGGGATAAAGATTTGGTGGGCACGGTCATGGATGAAATTGATGAAAAATTTGTCGACTTATTATCTGGAGATGACAAGCAATGGCAAATTATGAATTATCGTAATCATTCCTATAAAGTACTTCATCAAAAAGAGTCGAATGCACTCTATTTAATGGATGTGACAGAGGAAGTAGATATTCGTAATTTAAGAAAAGTAGACCGAACGGTTTTTGGTTACTTATTCCTAGATGATTACAATGAAATTGTTGAATCAATGGATGATAAGCAATCGACAACGTTTGACTCAGAGGTTATTACAGATATTAATTATTGGGCTAAAGAATATGGTATATATATGAAGCGAATTGATGATGAAAAATTCATTCTTCTCCTTAACCAATATGTTTTAGAACAACTAGAGAAAGACCGTTTCAAATACTACGATACACTGCGTGAGAAGTATTTAACGCGTAATACTCCACTTTCATTTAGTATCGGAATTGCCTATCCTGAAGAAGATTTGTATTCAATTGATGAATTAGCCATCCAGGCGCAAGCAAATTTAGATTTAGCGCTAGGACGCGGGGGCGATCAAGTCGTAGTCCGGTCGAAAAGTGAGCGTGCACGTTTCTATGGTGGTAAAACAGATCAAAGTCAGAAACGAACCAATATCCGTTCAAGATTAGTCTACCAAGGGTTAAAAACATCGATTACTCATGCGGATAATATTATTATCGGTGGGCATCGTACTCCTGACTTACATTCAATTGGTTCAGCATTGGGACTATATCGAATTTGCAAAATCTTAAAGAAACCGACTTATATTGTCGTTAATGAAGAAGATTTTAATAAAGACGTTCGAAAATTACTTGAGATGGAGCAAGCGGCAGGACTATGGGATGCTGAAATATTAGTCGATATTGACCATGCTAAACAAGTCGCAACAAAAAATTCATTAGTTGTAATGGTTGACCATCATCGCCCAAGCTTAAGTGAAGTCGAGCCGTTGATTGGTAAATATGATACGGTGATTATTGACCATCACCGTCGTGGTGAAGAATTTCCAGAAGGACCGGTACTCACTTATATTGAACCGTACGCATCATCAACAAGTGAGATGATTACGGAATTCTTTATTAATATGCGTAATACGACGGAATCATTGAATGAATTTGAAGCAACGGCATTATTAGCGGGTGTAATTGTAGATACGAATAACTTTACCAATCGAACAGGGTCAAGAACTTTTGATGTGGCAAGTTATTTAAAATCACGTGGTGCCGATTCTGGACAAATTCAACGGATTATGCGAGAAAATCTAGCTCATATGCTGCAACGTAGTGAAATGTTGGAAAAAACTCAAATGATTGAAGGAAAATATGCGGTTATCGTGGCGGATAATGATATTATTATTGATAATGTTACTGCGGCTCAATCAGCAGATTTCCTTCTTGAAGTGGAAGATGTTGAAGCTTCCTTTGTTATCTACCGACGTACAGAAAATACTGTAGGTATTAGTGCGCGAAGTCTCGGTGAAGAAAATGTTCAAACAATTATGGAACGTCTCGGTGGCGGCGGTCATTTATCCAATGCGGCTACCCAAATCGAAGGTGTAACAACACAAGAAGCGTACAACCAGTTGTTTGACCAGTTAATTGATCAATCTCAAGGAGGTTAGGAAATGAAAGTTATTCTATTACAAGATGTACGTAAGCAAGGTAAAAAAGGCGATGTAATTGAAGTAAGTCCAGGTTATGGTCGTAATTATTTAATTAAAAATAATCTGGCTAAAGAAGCGGACGCAGCTGCCTTAAATAAACTAAAATCTCAACAAAAAGCAAATGCACGTAAAGCAGAAGAGGAACACCAAGAAGCATTACTAGTACAAAAAGAAATTAATCGCGAAGAATGTGTTGTTACGATTCCGGTTAAGATTGGTGAAGAAGGTCGGGTCTTCGGAACGATTACTTCAAAGCAAATTGCAGAGGAACTTGAAAAACAACATGAAATTCATGTTGATCGCCGTAAAATTCAATTAGATGAGAATTTGGCAGCTGTAGGTGATTACCAAGTACCAATCAAATTGCATCCAGAAGTTACTGCAGAAATTAAAGTTCGCGTTATTGAAGAATAATGATACTAGAAGATGAGTAGGACTGAGTTCCTACTCTTTTTTTATACAAAATGATGTATAATGGGATAGAATATTAAAAGAGGTGAACCGATGGAAAACTTAGAAACAATGAATTACCAATTACCTAATAGTATTGAAGCAGAAAAAGCCGTGCTCGGTTCATTAATGTTGGATTCAGTACAAGTTGGGACGATTCAATCAATTATAACGGATGATGATTTTTATTTAGAAAAGCATCGCAAGATATTCCAAGCGATGGAGCAATTATTTGATCAAGAACGGACGATTGATGTCGTAACTTTGATTGATCTTTTGAGGTCTGTCAATGAGTTAGATAATGTAGGTGGCGAAGAATATATTATAGAATTATGGGAAGAGACGCCATCCGCTGCGAATGCAGATAATTATGCGCAAATTATTAGTGAAAAAGCGCAACTACGTAGCTTGTTCCATGCAGCCGATAAGGTCCGTAATGCTGCAATACAAGAAGGCGATTCAGTAAATAATATTATTGATGAGAGTGAACGATTAATTCTTGCTGTTGGAGAAAATAATCAAAATGATAAACTACGCTCGATTCGCCCACTAATTTCTGAAGCGTTTGAACGAGTCGAAGAATTATCGAAGCTAAAAAAAGACGTTGTTGGCTTACCAACGGGCTATGTTCAATTGGACAAGTTAACAACGGGATTTCATCCTGATCAACTCATTATCATTGCCGCTCGTCCTTCTGTAGGTAAAACGGCATTTGCCTTAAATATTGCACAAAATGTGGCAACCAAACAGAAGGTTCCAGTAGCTATCTTCTCGCTAGAGATGGGTGCTTTGGATTTAGTGAATCGAATTATTTGTGCAGAAGGCAATATCGATGCGACGAACTTACGAACGGGGCAGTTAACGGATAGTGAATGGGATAGTTTTGCCCTTGCTACCAATGTGTTAGCCGATGCACCAATCTATATCGATGATTCACCTGGGATAAAAGTATCTGAAATTCGTGCAAAATGTCGACGATTGAAGCAAGAAAGGGCCGATTTAGGTCTAATTGTAATTGACTACTTGCAACTAATCGATGGAAGTGGCCGAACAGAAAACCGTCAACAAGAAGTTTCTGAAATCTCTCGTCAGTTGAAAAAATTGGCGAAAGAATTAGCAGTTCCTGTGATTGCGCTAAGTCAGCTATCGCGTGGCGTTGAACATCGACAAAATAAACGACCAATGTTAGCGGATATTCGTGAATCCGGATCGATTGAGCAAGATGCTGATATTGTAGCATTTCTCTACCGGGAAGATTACCATCAACAAGATGAAGACGAAGAGTCAACGCCATCGATTGGAGATATGCCGAATAATACGATTGAAGTTATTATCGCCAAGAACCGTGCAGGAGCGCGCGATACGGTGAAGTTATTATTCAAAAAAGAATATAATAAGTTCTCGTCATTAGTTCCATTTGACGAGTCTCAAATTCCCCCTCTCTAATAAATGTTTCACGTGAAACAAAAACCCTCACATTACAAAATGTGAGGTTTTATTTTTAGCGAGGTTATCGATGGTATGGTTCAACATGGACATCAACGTCACTGACACTGAATTTGTATTGCATCAATAATTCAATTTGTTGAGTAATTTGATGAGAATCTTTTACTGACATTTGAGGGTCCACTTCGATTGTCACGTCGAGATAGACTTTGTTGACTGAGATGCGTCCACGAATTTTCGGGACGTCTTTAACTTCAGGTAATTGTTTGATAAATGCTCGATATTGTTTGACAGCATCAGGGTCAAAGCCATCTGTTAAGGTATGGGTACTTTCTAAGAAAATATCGAATGCAGATTTAATAATTAAAATACCTACGAGCAAGGAAATAAGTGCATCCAACCATAAAATATTAACTTGGGATGCGATAATTCCAATAATTGTTGTCGCTGTAATGAGTAAATCATTGCGCATATCGGTTAAGGTTGCTCTAAGTCCAATACTTTGAGTTTTTTGATTTAAATAATGAATATAGCGGTATGCAGTATATAAGAGAATTAAAGATAAAGCTGGAATCCATACCGCTTGGATGGGAACATATTGAAAATCTTGTTGGATGAGTTTTTGACAAGATGAAATAATAATTTGTCCACCCAATAAAATCATAACCAGAGAAACCATAAAACTTGAAATAGATTCATATTTATCATGACCAAAGTAATGATCTTCGTCGATCGGTCGTTGCGAAATTTTTAACCCGATAAAGACTGCGAGTGACGCGATAATATCAGAAAAGTTATTCAATCCATCGGCCATTAAAGCTGTAGAATTAAAGATTACAGCTGCTATAAGTTTACTAGCGGCTAAGATTAAGTACACAATAATACCCACGAATGATCCGCGGGTAGCCGTTGTGTGGTTATTTGGGGTATTATTTTGAAACATGTTATTCACTCCCTATTTGCTTATCGACCAGTAATTGAGTGCATCTTGAATGATAGCTTGCTCATCATGTGGTTGAATACTATGCATTACTTCAGGATTGTCGTTGGAGTCATTGAAGAAGACTTGATGATTTTTGTAGCCTCGAATAATAATAAAGTGGCCAATATCGGTATAAGCTCCTGGACCGAGTGATGCGATGACAACTTCCCCTTCATCTAAAGCTGTCATTGCAGAATAAAAATTATTCCCGTAATTGTATAACTGAAAATCAAAATCTTCAGCAAAACTATGCAAAATATTCCATGAAGTACCTTGGTTATGCAAATAGAACCGATTTTGACTCCAATTAATAATTTCTTGTGGGTTGACATCTTTTTGATCAAAATATGCCTTCACCATGGCTAAGATAGTAATGGCACAGCCGTTTTCTCCTAATTCGCCAGTCCCATCGGTACCGTATTTAATATGACGAAATTCAGGAGATTTTTGAATATAAAGTGGAACATTGTGTTGTGTATCTGAAGCATAAGGTCCATACTTTGCTGGATATTTTGGTAGCGCAATATGCCCCATATATTCCATATCTAGATGATTCGCTCGGATTGCTTCAACAATTTCAGGTTGATGCTCTAACAATTGATCGCCAAAATGTGTTTGAATATAGGACTCAATCGGCTGAAAAGTCCCGGCTTGATCCGCACGATATTGACTGAATAATTGTTCTAGAGTTTCAAGTTCAGAAGATATTTCTTCTACTGTAGAAATATCTTCAGCGAGAGATTCTTCAATTTCTGGCTTTGATTGATTTTCTCCTTCTTCTTCAACCGTTTCATTTTGAGGGATAGTAGTTGCATCAGATGCCATCATCTGATTTACTAACAACCATGTCAGCAAAAATGTAAAAATAATTGAAATAATGGCTATAACGTGATGTTTTCGAGTTAACATGGCGGCCCCCTTTCATTAAATCTCTTTTCAATATACTAAAACCATGAAATGATGTCCACTTCTGTTGCTTTACAATTGGATAAATTAATACAAACATTATATTTCAAAAAGTGTGACAATACTGTGAAGTCAGAAGGAAAATCGGTAAAACTGTGGTACAATATTATTGCATTATCATAGGTATAAAACAATAAAAAATATTAATTATAATATAAAGATGTTTAAATTAGGAGGTACTGAATGACAAAAAGAACACGTGGCTTTGAAGTAATTTCCAAGTATCAAGATGCAAATATTAATCTTCCTGTAAGATCTACTTATCATTCGGCAGGTTATGATATTGAAGCGGCAGAGACTATTACGATTCCGAGTTTATTTAGACAATTTAAAGAGGGAAAATCTGATCGCGATGCATCAAGTTACTTCCCTTCTACCCTGGTTCCAACCGGCCTAAAAGCATATATGTTAGAAGATGAATATCTACAAATTATCAATCGTTCGTCGAATCCTTTGAAGCGCAATCTCGTCCTACCGAATAGTGTTGGAATTATTGATCAAGATTATTACAATAATCCAGATAATGAAGGTCATATTTACGTTCAACTGATTAATTATAGTATGGAAGATATTGTAATTCAAAAAGGCGAACGGATCGCACAAGGTATTTTTACAAAGTACTATGTTACCGATACGGACCATGAAGCTTCTAACAAGCAGCAGCGAACAGGTGGCTTCGGTTCTACTGGAGAATAATCAATCATAGGAGGTCTGTATGGCCAAGAAGAAAGTAATCTATGAATGTTTAGCATGTGGTTATGAATCACCAAGATGGTTAGGAAAATGCCCTAATTGTGGTGCTTGGAACCAGATGGAAGAGCAAATCGATATAGGTTCAGCACAAAAATCACCGATGCATGTGCAGCTCGATGATGCAACGTCCCAAAGAGCGATGACTTTAGATCGGATTGAGTATCGCAAAGAAAGTCGCATGCTCAGTGAATTTGAAGAATTTAACCGAGTGTTAGGTGGCGGGATTGTTGCGGGATCGCTCGTCTTAATTGGTGGTGACCCGGGAATCGGTAAATCCACCCTACTTCTGCAGATTTCAATCCAGTTAGCACAAGGCAAGCGTGTCTTGTATGTGTCTGGGGAAGAAAGTTTATCCCAAATTAAGATGCGTGCAGACCGAATTGCTCTCTCAAGTGATCAATTTTACGTGCTGGCTGAGACAGATTTATCGCTAATTGCGGCAAACATTCAACAATTGGCACCGGATGTCGTCATTATCGATTCGATTCAAACGATGATGATTCCGGATTATCAAGGTAGCGCAGGCTCAGTAGGTCAAATTCGCCAAGCAACTTCGATTTTAATGACCATTGCTAAGACGAATCAGATTGCAACATTTATTGTCGGGCATGTTACTAAAGAAGGAAATATTGCGGGACCGCGTATGTTAGAGCATATGGTAGATACCGTCTTATATTTTGAGGGAGAGCAGCACAACCGTTTCCGGTTACTTCGTGCCGTAAAAAATCGTTTTGGACCGACCAATGAATTGGGTGTCTTTGAAATGGAAGAAGCGGGTCTGAAGGAAGTGGTGAATCCCTCTCAAATATTCCTAGAAGAACGTGTGATTGGTGCAACGGGTTCTGCGATTGTCCCCTCACTTGAAGGAACACGCACCATTTTAGCTGAGATTCAAGTGTTATTAACGCCAACGGTCTACGGTAATGCCCGACGTACGGCGACTGGGATTGATACTGGGCGTATTTCATTATTACTCGCTGTGATGGAGAAACATTGTAATTTATTACTCCAAAATCAAGATGCATTCTTTAAAGTTACTGGAGGAGTACGATTAAATGAACCTGCCATTGACTTAGCCATTGCAATGGGGATTGCTTCAAGTTATTGGAATATTCCACTAGAAGTTAGCGATGTTTTTATCGGTGAGATTGGCTTGACGGGTGAGATTCGTCGGGTTAATCAAATTACGTCACGTATTAAGGAAGCGGCGAAGCTTGGTTTTAAGCGGGTATTCTTGCCCTATACGAACACGCAAGACTTAAAGATCGATGAAAAAATTGAAATCATTCCTGTTAAGACCATTCAAGAAGCTGTTGAAAAAGTCTTTCCAAGTCGAGATCGCCCTTCTAAGCGATCGTAGTTAATTATTATAATTTATATAGGAGGTGTTTGAATGTTTAAACGCGTGATTGTTTTTATTTCAGCAATCATTGGATTAAGTTTCGGGGTTACATTTGGTCCGGCTATTTGGGCACAACTAAACTTGAAGTTATCGACATTATCGAATCCTTATCTTAATGCTTTTATTTTTGGATTATTATTTATTATTGTAGGAACGATTGTCGCCCCATTTATCGAGCGAGTTATCCGTCGGTTGATCGATTCACTCAATCGATTGAGTATTCCAATGTTATTGCTAGGATTATTTGGAATGGGTATTGGACTGATATTAGGTTATTTGTTAGGAATGCCTTTTGTGAACTTAGAGATCCCTTTTATTTCTTCCACGTTACCGTTTGTTTTATCATTTATTTTTGCACTGGTAGGTTACCATACGGCAATGAGTCGACGTGAAGAGTTTATTAATTTCTTCCGTCAAAATGCTTTTCGCACCGCAATCAATGACGAACGCCCTGCTGCAACGCTACCGTCAAATCATCATGTCAATGAAGTCTATCATTCTTATAAAATATTAGATACAAGTGCCATTATTGATGGTAGAATTGTAGATGTCATTGAAACAGGATTTATGGAAGGGATTATTTTAATTCCGAATTTCGTGTTGCAGGAGTTGCAACATATTGCGGATGCTTCGGATTCTTTGAAACGTTCGAAAGGTCGGCGAGGATTAGATATTCTCAATGAACTACAGAAGAATAGTTACTTACCTGTTGAGTTTTATGATAAAGATTTTGAAGATGTCGATGAGGTTGATGCGAAGCTGATTCGCTTAGCAAAATTGGTCGATGGAGCGTTAGTAACGAATGATTATAATTTAAATAAAGTTGCAGAGTTTCAGTCGATTCCAATTTTTAATATTAATGAATTAGCGAATGCGATGAAGCCGGTATTAATCCCAGGCGAACAGTTAGAAGTCTTAGTGATCAAAGCAGGAACGGAGCGTAAGCAAGGTGTTGCTTACTTAAATGATGGAACCATGATTGTTGTTGAAGATGGTCAATATTACTTGAATCAACGTATTCAAGTTGAAGTGACCAGCACCATCCAGACGAATGCTGGGCGAATGATTTTTGCCAAGCCCATCGAAGAATAAGTAGAGTATTATGAATAAAGGAGTAGAGAATCGTGTCAGAAAAAATTAGAGTTAGATATGCGCCAAGTCCAACCGGTGAATTACATATTGGGAATGCTCGAACCGCCCTGTTCAATTATTTATTCGCCCGCCATATGGGAGGAGACTTTATCATTCGTATTGAAGATACGGATACGAAGCGTAACTTGGCTCAT
Source organism: Falseniella ignava (assembly GCF_002847645.1). Lineage (NCBI taxonomy): Bacteria > Bacillati > Bacillota > Bacilli > Lactobacillales > Aerococcaceae > Falseniella > Falseniella ignava. Next base: position 7,143 of record NZ_PKHE01000025.1, on the reverse strand, counting down.
GGTGAGCAAAGTCAAATGGATAACTTAACTTGGTTAGGGATTGATTGGGATGAATCTCCAGTTAACCCTGTTGAAAAGTATGCTCCATATCGCCAGTCTGAACGTTTAGATATTTATAATCGGTATATCGATCAATTAATTGAAGAAGGTTATGCTTACAAGTGCTATATGAGTGAGGAAGAGTTAGAAGCTGAACGTGAAGCCCAACGCGCTCGTGGCGAGATGCCACACTATACTGGGCAACATGCGAATTTAACTGAGGAGCAACAAGCTGCTTATGAAGCTGAGGGTCGCATTCCTTCCATTCGAATTCGCGTTCCTGAAGATAAAGTTTATAGCTGGAACGATATTGTCAAAGGTCCAGTGACTTTTGAATCTAAAAATATTTCAGGAGACTGGGTGATCCGTAAAAAAGATGGAATGCCAACTTATAACTTTGCGGTCGTAATTGATGACCACTTAATGGAAATCACGCATGTGCTACGAGGCGATGACCATATTGCGAATACACCTAAACAATTAATGGTCTATGAAGCATTGGGCTGGAAAGCACCAGAATTCGGTCATATGACATTAATCTTTAACGCAGAAACAAATAAAAAGTTAAGTAAACGTGATGGTGGTATCTTACAATTTATCGAACAGTATCGCAATTTAGGTTATTTACCTGAAGCGATCTTTAACTTTATTGCGTTGTTAGGCTGGTCTCCAGTGGGTGAGGAAGAAATCTATTCACCAAGTGAATTAATCAAAATTTTCGATGTAGATCGTTTGTCAACGTCCCCTGCATCCTTTGATCGTAAGAAATTGGAATGGATTAATAATACTTATATGAAAGCTGCGGACTTAGATAAGGTAGTAGAATTATCATTACCACACTTACAAGAAGCAGGTCGTGTGAGCGAAAACCCAAGTTCTGAAGAGATGGATTGGGCTAAAAAATTAGTCTCACTCTACCATAATGAAATGAGCTATGGCGCAGAGATTGTAGAGCTTTCAGAACTCTTCTTCAGAGATCAGTTACATCTTGATCAAGCATCACTCGATGAGTTGGCGGCTGAGACAGCACCAATTGTCATTCAAGCGATTGAAGACAAACTTAGTGCGCTCACTGAAGATGAATTTGTGGCTGAAAATATTAAGCCATTGACCAAAGAAATTCAAAAAGAAACTGGAATTAAAGGACGTGCCCTCTTTATGGCAATTCGAATTGCGGTGAGTGGACAAATGCATGGTCCAGAATTACCGAACTTAATCGAAGTATTAGGTAAAGAAAAAGCACTAGATCACATTAAACAAGTGAAATCAGCCATTGGTATGACTGCTTAGATTGGTTGTAATCGAATGAAACTAAATCAATTAACACGCAATCAAAAACTCTTACTTTTCGTTGTTGGCCTACTCGTAGGCGTTATTCTAAGATTAATCTTAAAATAAATAAATTTCCCTCACTGATCAAAGGTGAGGGAAATTTTTATTACCAACTAATTTTATTGCGAGACATCATTGTATTTTGTCGGACATAGATTGCCGTTTGAACTCCTTTGGTTGCTTGGTCTGGCAGTGGTTCATAAGATTGCTCATGAAGTTCTTCAATCATCTCAATCTTACCCGCTAAGTAATCATTAATACGAAGCGCGACGCCTTCTCCACGTGTTTTCAACATTCCAATACGAAATTCAATTACTTCAAGTCCTTGCGGTTTCGCTTCTGTTAACCATAAATCGCGTCTTGCATCCAGCAACTCGTCTAGAGCGCGATTTAGGAGTGGAATCGTTTCGTTTGCAATGGTTGAGAGCGTTTGATGGTCTTTTGCTTCATACGCTTCACGCAATGTGAGTGGCAAGCGCCAACGTAATTTTAAAGCCCCTACTAATGCTTGATAGTAGTGATTGACTTGTGGGTCCCCTGCTTCTAAAGTTGCAAAGTAATGTTCAAGCTGTGTTAAGTGCTTCGTATAGTCTGTTAATTGATCGAGTTCTTCTGTGTATTGAATAAATAAAGGCATCAATAAATCTTGGAACAATAAATATTTTGAAGGATTCGCATTTAGTGAAGCAGGAATACTGAATTCAGGCAGCAAGTCCGCTTGTTCCTGTTTTAACCAATCTGCTAGGGAAAGCTCTGTATAGAGTCGTAAATGTGCATCGAATTCTTCTTCATTATAGTGTTCATGATATTGCAAGTAAGTATATAACACCGCACCGTAGCGAACGGCATCTTGTGGTGTTTCAGATCCTTCATCTCCCCAACATGTAGCCAATAAATCTTTGACACCATATTTTTTAGCAGCTTCCAGTGCCGGTAAAGTGGTATAGAGTGTCTTACTGTGATGTGGAATCACTCCAGTCCAGCGCCATGCTCCTCCGGCAAAAGCTAAATCGTTCGTAATCGCTTGACGTTCTTTGAATCGTTGATCGTATTCGTCATAATCCGTTCGATAGTAATCCCAATGCATCAGTTGAACCCCAGAAGGGATTTGATAATTTTCGGATTCAACTTTTGAGTATTTAGAGAAGAACATATCATCCCACATAATCGGATTAAATTGATATTTATGACAAATTTGAAGGACATTTTCCAAGTGTGAATGGAGAATTTCAACTTTTGGTTTGAGACCTTGTTCATCAAGATAAGTGCCCCGTCCTAGATTATAGGCTTCATCCATCCCAATGTGGATCTTATCAGTCTTAAAGCATTGACGTAGAGATTGAATCATTTGCTCGATTAAGGTCAATGTTTCAGGACGCCCGACATTCAAGATATCATCAATATCGCCATATTGACGTGTGATATGTTCCCACTCCATAAACTGATTTAAATGAGCGAGTGTTTGGATACAAGGAACGAGTTCAATGCCTAAATCCTCGGCATAAGCATCTAATTCACGAAGTTCATCTTGTGAGTAACGGCCTCGATAAGCTCCAAAGTAAGGTTGTTCAGGGACTTCGTAGACATCTTCCATATAGAGCATTAACCATGTATGCCCCATCGTAGCAAATTGGCGGATGAGTGACTTCAAGTAAGAGACTTTCGGTACACTATTACGTGAGCAGTCTAACATCATCCCGACTTGTCTAAAGTTCTTTTGAATTGTCAGTGACTGGGTATCTTGTTCATTTGCTAACCGTTTCAATAAATACCAGGTAGTGGGTAAATCGGTGGCACTCAGTTCAATTGTATCATTGATGTGTTGAACGGATGATTGGCTGAGCGTCGGATCAATGGTACACTCGAGTGTCTCTCCCGCAGGATCCAACGTTACACCAAGTTCTGATTGAAGGCGCTTAACTTTATCTTTGAGCGAGGCGTCCAAAACATTTAATTGCATGGGTATCGTACTCCTTTAATATGTCCTGTTATTATTATAGAGTCAATGTTAGATAATAATCAATTCAAAAGTTAAATGATAGGATTTTTATCTATGAAAACGATTGATTAATCTCTTATGTAAGGTAAAATAAAAAGTAAGAATAGATATAAAAGAATGGAGCGTTTTTTGTGAAGTTAAATACAAAAATTTTGCATGATTATCCGGTAGTATGTCGATATACTGGAGCATCATCGATTCCAAAGTTCCAAACGTCAACGTTTAACCAAGAAAGTTTATTTGATACAGATCAAGAGTTTACCTATACTCGTTTTGATAATCCAACCGTTCATGCGTTGGACGAAGGTTTCAAGTCATTCTATGGAGCAGAATATGGGTTGTCTTTCGCTTCGGGGATGGCTGCTATCTCAACTGCACTTTTATTATTTGAAGCAGGAGACCATCTAATTTTTCCAATTGAAGTCTACGGCGGAGCGTATCAATTTTCGTCGTCTATCTTGCCGAAGTATGGTATGGAAGTATCATACGTGGATATGTCTGATATATCGAATATTGAGCGTGAAATTAAAGAAAACACCAAATTAATTTATATCGAGACGCCATCGAATCCGTTATTAAAAATTACTGACATCCAAGCGGTCGTAACCTTAGCTAAAAAGCATGACTTAATGACCATTGCGGATAATACTTTTATGTCCTTTATCTACCAAAATCCACTCAACTTAGGCGTAGATATTGTGATGGAAAGTGTGACGAAGTTTATTAACGGTCATAGTGATGTAACGGGTGGTTTATTGGTTACAAATCAAGAAGAGCTCTTTACCCAACTTAAGACATTACAAAAGAACCTCGGTGGTATTTTAGGGGTTGAAGATGCTTGGCTTGTTTTACGTGGTGTTAAGACGATGGGAATTCGGATGGAACGTTCTGTCAGCAACGCACAGACGATTGCAGAATATCTCGAACAACATCCAAAAGTTGAAAAAGTCTACTATCCAGGTCTGAAATCACACACTCACCACGAGATTCAGATGCAACAAGCAACTTCAGGTGGGGCAGTGCTATCTTTCAAGTTGAAAAACAAAGATGCTGTGGATTGTTTTACGCAACATATTCAAATCCCAATTATCGCAGTGAGTTTAGGTGGCGTTGAGTCAATCATCTCTTATCCGACGACGATGTCTCACGCGTGTTTAAGTGAGGAAGAACGGATTGAACAAGGCGTTACGGATAATTTACTTCGTTTCTCAGTAGGAATCGAAGATATCGATGACTTACTAGCTGATTTAGAAGCTGCGTTGAAAGAAATATAGTGAAAATAATTTAAAAATAGTAACAAGTGCTTTAGTTTAATCAGACTGAGGCACTTTTTTACGCTTGTTAAAGTAATCCTTCAAGCTAAAAAGCTGCAGATCCTTGACGGAGTTAGCCTGCAGCTTTTAACGTTAAATTATTTTGTTAATTTGCGTAAATTACGAACGAGTTTAAGGCCTAGTAAAGCAATCGCAATCGCATAAAGATGTGAACTATGACGGTTCCAGTAGTTTTGTACATTGTGGCCGACTTCTGAAGCTGTATCTTGGAAATCATAGGCATAATCACGGCCTGTTTCAACCCAGTCTTGTGCATGACTTCGCCCTGTCTCGAACCATTGGCTAGCTTGCTCTTTGGCTTGTTGGGCTACCTCACTTGCCTCGTCTCGATATTGATTGAACTTATCTTGAGCTTCATGTTTAGCTACTGCTTGTTTGATTTTATTTTGACTGGTGCCATCTTTAACAATGGATTGGATATCTTTGAATTCTTTGCTTAAATCAACCATTCGAATCACTCCTTTATTATAGTACTCCTATTATAGCAAAGAATTTATCTAGCACATAATAGAATTACCTGTAAATATTATCAGAGATTTATTTTTAAGTAAGTTGAATAACGTAGTCGAATTTAGTTATATTTTCTGCTTTTAAATGATGTGAAATTAGTACTACAGTCAAGTTTGATTGTGATAGTACCAAATCTTCAATTTGAAGAGTGGATTGCTCATCTAAATTAGCAGTGGCTTCATCAATAAAAAGGATGGATTTATTTCGTAGTAGGGCACGAGCTACAGCAATACGCTGGAGTTGTCCCCCAGAGAAGTTATTTCCCCCTTCACCAATTAAAGAATTCAATTGGTCAGGAAGCTGGGCAATCAATTGATCCATATTCACCTTTTTTAGGACAGACCAAAGCTGATCATCTGTAAATTGATTACCAAGCGTTAAATTTTCACGCAATGAACGATTAAAGAAGTATGGTTTTTGGTCAATATAAGAAATTTTATTAAATATATATGAAGCACTTAATTGATTTATCTCATGCCCGTCTAAGGTAATAGATCCGGAGTAATCTGTCAGTTTACCCGTTAAGATATTAAGCAAAGTTGATTTTCCAGAGCCACTATCTCCAAGAATAGCGTATTTTTTTCCAGGGTAAATTGTAAAACTTAATTGTTCAAAGACATTTTTTGAACCATAGTTATACGAAAGGTTTTTAATTTTTATCGTTGTATTATCGACTTTAATATTGTGCTCTATAGGATTATTATTCTTCGAGTTGCAGGAATCAATACAATTTAATTTTTGAATGATTGGCGATACGCTATTAAAATTTACTAATGTTTGGCTTAGATTTCCAACTACATTAAAAATTTTAGAAGCTAAATTAGTAGTAGCAACAATGGCTGCTCTTGGAACAATGCCTTGAACTGCCAAATAGGCAGTTAAAACAAAAATAGATACTTGGCTAATCACATTTCCTAACCCACCAAGCAGAGCAACAATAGAAATCATACGATTGTATTGATTTTCATGACTTTTTAAATCATTTGATGCATCAAAGATGGCTCGTTTGAAAAAATTATGCTCTAAAAAAACGTAGAGAGTATCGAATCCTTTTAAAACATCCGATGTATGACTAACAAAACGTTCCCTAGACTGAGCGAGTTGGTAAGCAGCTTGATTCAAATAAGTGTTTACCAGTTTAGGTAATTGTAATAAAATAACAATCGCAATAAGAGTAGAGATAATTAAGGAATAATGGAAAGTTAATAAAGCACCTACTGATAGAATAACTTCAATAGAATCGGCTAAAATATTTATAGCATTTTGGGTTCCTTCGACCTCTATATGATTAATATCATTATTCAACCACGAAACGTAACTAGAAGAATCTGTTTTTTTATAATCCTGGTATTGCAATTTGGATAAGTTATCTGCTAATTGATTTCTTAATTTAAACGATACTCTTTGTTTGAAAATACTTGTGTATCGTAGTTGACAATAAGTAATGATTAAATAAATTAAATATATAATAAAAAGGCGGAGACTTTTCCTTAAAACAATCGATAAATTCATTTGTAGCATACCTTCGACAACTTCAGCTTGAATAAATGCAGTTAAAATTAAAAGAGATTTACAGACTAATATTAGAAAAAATAAAAAAATTATTTCTTTAGGGAATTTTTTTAAAATGTTTTTCACGTTGTTATACGCAGCAGATTAATTAATAATCTGCAACGTAATTTTCACCTCCGCTGAGTTAATTTTAAGTATTATATCAATTAGGATATTTAAAAGTGAATTATGTCGTAAATGACAAAAACCCCTAGGTGATGTGAACCCCAAAAGTTGGAGTTTTATTTAAGCGGCTAATTGAGCGGTATGTTTTCGGTATTCAACTGGAGACATACCGTTCAATTTTTCTTTTATTCGCTGGTTATTATAATAGTTAATATATTTATTTATCTTTTGTTTTAATTGTTCATAAGTCAT
>NZ_PKHE01000024.1:0-19076 GCF_002847645.1 Falseniella ignava | reverse complement strand
TCCCGAACACAGCAGTTAAGCTTCTTAGCGCCGATGGTAGTTGGACCTTGGGTCCTGTGAGAGTAGGTCGTCGCCACGCTGAATTATTGTTAATTCATTTAAGAGAAGATCTGATCTTCAGTTGGATGATTCCGCCATAGCTCAGTTGGCAGAGCGCATGACTGTTAATCATGATGTCGTTGGTTCGAGCCCAACTGGCGGAGTAGCGGTTAATTCGGAGAGTTGTCCGAGCTGGCCGAAGGAGCACGATTGGAAATCGTGTAGGCGACTTATACTCGTCTCAAGGGTTCGAATCCCTTACTCTCCGTTATATATTTAACGGTATGTTTTATAAGCACTTCCTTATAAAAACATTTTTTTAAAGGTCCGTTGGTCAAGTGGTTAAGACACCGCCCTTTCACGGCGGTAACACGGGTTCGAATCCCGTACGGATCATACTGAACAATTCCTCGGAGAATTAGCTCAGCTGGGAGAGCATCTGCCTTACAAGCAGAGGGTCGGCGGTTCGATCCCGTCATTCTCCATTATAATTGAATATTGGTCCGGTGGTGTAGTGGTTAACATGCTTGCCTGTCACGCAGGAGATCGCGGGTTCGAGTCCCGTCCGGACCGTTAATATTAAGGCTTGGTAGCTCAGTTGGTAGAGCACTTGATTGAAGCTCAAGGTGTCGGCGGTTCGATTCCGTCCCAAGCCACCATGGAGGGGTAGCGAAGTGGCTAAACGCGGCGGACTGTAAATCCGCTCCTTCGGGTTCGGCAGTTCGAATCTGCCCCCCTCCATTAATATTTATTTTGTAGGAGATTCACCACATTGGTTTCAATGACCACCACATAGGGGTATAGTTCAACGGTAGAACAGCGGTCTCCAAAACCGTCGATGTGGGTTCGATTCCTGCTACCCCTGTTAGTTACTTATGATGGCGATCGTGGCGAAGTGGTTAACGCATCGGTTTGTGGCACCGACACTCGTGGGTTCGATTCCCATCGGTCGCCCTATATTTAGTCAATATAGGTTATATATTATTTATTATTGGGGTATAGCCAAGCGGTAAGGCACCGGACTTTGACTCCGTTATTCGTTGGTTCGAATCCAGCTACCCCAGTACTGACCATGTATATTACTATATATGGTCTTTTTTTAAATCGAGGCGGTATAGCCAAGTGGTAAGGCACGGGTCTGCAAAACCTTGACCGCCGGTTCAAATCCGGCTACCGCCTTTTGCTTCTATAGAATGTTGAAGCTAGTGCACCCTTAGCTCAACTGGATAGAGCGTCTGACTTCGGATCAGAAGGTTGTGGGTTCGACCCCTACAGGGTGTGTCTATAATATGCCGGCGTGGCGGAATTGGCAGACGCGCTGGACTCAAAATCCAGTGCCCTTTGCGGGGCGTGTCGGTTCGATCCCGACCGCCGGTATTAGTAAGGCAAGATAACTATGATAAACATTGTTTTAACGTGTTTATCATAGTTTTTTTATATTTTAGATACTTTTAACACATCTTTTAAAACAAGTATGACTATGTTATACTAGCCCTAGCAAATGAGGGGTTATTAGCCGAGTATTTTCTATACCACTCAAATCTGAAAAGACAGGCGCGTGATTTTTGCGTTTTCTATTTTCAGCTCTGAGTGGTATTTCTTTTTTTATAGATTTTATATTACCCTCGATTTTATATAGTGTAGGTGAATGATGTTGAATTTGGACCGTCTTTTTCCGTCGTCTTTAAAATATTTATTAGAAGGCTACTTATTATATTTTTTACTCTCTTTATTTTTTTCTAGTTCATCTCAGTTAATTACACAGTTAAATCCTGCTTTTTCAACCTCTTCGTTCGTACTTATTATACTAATCGGGGGTTTTATTGCTTATCGTGTCGAACGAGTTTGGCCTTCAGGATCATTTTCTTTGTTTAGTTTTCTGATGTTTGTTATTTTTAATGTGTTGATTGTATTTATTTTTGAGCCAGCAATTTTAATCGGCTACCTTATTTTTTTACTTCCATTCTTAATTCACTTTTATTTATCACGTAGCTCAAATTATAAATATGATTATTTATTATATGGTTGTTTAATCGTCGAAACAATCATTAAACTAGTTATCATTGGATGGCACTCAGAACATTCAGTATTTACTTTCAATTTGTCCAAGCAGCTATATTTTTCATTTTCAATGTGGCTTATTATTTTTGTGAGCACAGTGCTGACTTTGTTATTTGCGCAACGAATTTCTTTAAAAAGGTTTAAATACATTACCGTATTACTGCTAACTTTTATTTTGTGTTTTGTAAGTGGTATTTTATTATTACGTATTTTTATGGTGTCTTCGTTTAATTATGATATGGGTATTTTTACCCAAATGTTTCATAACATAGTCCGAGGCGCCGGTCCAGTTACGACATTAGAACGTGATGGGTTACTCAGCCACTTTAAAGTGCATGTCTCACCCACATTATATTTATTAGCACCGATATTTGCGATGTTTCCAAGACCGGAAACCTTAAACTTAATGCAAGTAGTGCTAACGTTGTTGGGGTTAATTCCTTTATATTTAATTTTAAAACAATTTGAATTCAAACAAACCACTCGTTTTTTATTGCTTGCGTTGTATATCGTATTACCCGGAATGTTAACAGGGCATCTCTATGACTTTCATGAAAATGCATTACTTCCGCCGTTACTACTGTCGTTAATTTATTGCGTAATCTCACAAAAAAGATGGGGAGTTTTGCTCTTTACCTTACTTACTTTAGGTGTTAAAGAAGATGCGATGATTTATGTGTTAAGCTTGGGACTCTATTTTATATTGCAAGATAAATTTGAGTTCTCACGAAGTTTTCGACGGATTTTAATTTATGTTATGATTTTATGGCCGATTATTTATTTTTCAGGATGCATACTTTGGTTGAATCAGTATGGGGACGGTGCGATGACGTCACGCTTCAAAAACTTTATGTTACCGGAACAATCAGGACTTGGAGCGGTCGTAAAAAATGCATTGATGAATCCTTCGTTTACCCTGCATAATTTAATGAAGCCGACGAAAATTATTTTTCTGATAATCGTTGTGATTTCAACGGTAGGAATGATTTTTATACAAATGAATTGGACAACTTATTTATTATTACTACCTTTGCTCGTTATCAACTTATTAAGTGATTATCCGTATCAAATTGATTTAGGTAAACAATATGCATATGGAAGCTTTACGTTAATACTTTGGATGCTTATTTTAGGAGTTGATGTATTATCACAACAATTTCAAAGGAAGCATCATGTTATTCGATGGTTATTAACACTCGCTTTTGGAGCATCTTATGCCTTTACGATGACGAATTACTGGCCTCAATCTTATCGTTTTACTGATTATGCTCAAAATAAACTACATTTTCAGAAGATACGTCAAGAGCTACGTTCATTGGATAAAGAGGCAGTTATTTTAACAAATTCAAATTCAACAGTTGAATTAGCAGACCATCCTTACGTTTATGATTTATTCTATCATCATCAGCAAGAATATGATCCAGCGGTTGATTATATTGTAATTCCTCGTCACTGGTATCAAGGTGAGATGGCGGAATGGGAAGTGGTTGAGTTATATTTAGAACAAGGATTTAAAATGATTAGCCCCATTAATCGGGAGATGCTGATTTTTGGAAGAGAATAGTTAGGAGAGATAAAATGTCGCAAAAGACAAAACAATCCATGTTATGGACGTTATTTACCTCAACTTTTTATATTAGTATGTTCACTTTTGGGGGAGGGTATGTTATCGTTCCATTAATGAAAGAACGTTTTAGTAAAGAGCTAGGTTGGATCGATCAAGATGAAATATTAAGGCTGATTTCAATCGGACAGTCGGCGCCTGGTCCTGTAGCTGTTAATACATCGATTATTTTAGGCTACCGGATGTGTGGATTGTTAGGGGCTTTGGTTGCGACTGCGGGGACCGTTATACCCCCGCTAATGATTATGACGATCGCAACATATATTTATTTGTTTATCCGTGATAATTTCTATGTTGCGAATGTGATGAAAGGGATGCAAGCGGGGATTGCAGCCATTATCTTTAGTGTTGTGTATGATATGGCACAACGTATTATAAAAACCGGTGATAAAGTACATATCACCGTAATGATTATCGCTTTAGTAGCTGCGATTGGTTTTCGTATTAATGTGATCTGGCTATTGGCCTTTTCAGTCGTCGTAGGTATTGTGTATTCTTTATACCAATTAAAGCGTCAGGAGCGTGAATAAAGCATGTTATATTTAAAATTAATTTGGGTTTTCTTTCAGATTGGCTTACTTAGCTTTGGTGGAGGGTATGCAGTTTTACCAATGATTGATCGGTTGATCGTACAAGAATTGGGTTGGATGACGCCACAACAATTTATTGATGTATTAACTATTTCTGAGATGACGCCGGGTCCGATTGCGATTAATGCGGCAACTTTTGTCGGTAATCAACTTTTAGGGGTACCTGGAGGGATTGTAGCAACTCTAGGGATTGTTTTACCTTCCATGATTATTGTAATATTACTGGCCTATATTTTCTTTAAATTTCAAGAAGTCAATCTAGTTCAAGATGTTGTGGCAAGCATGAGTCCTGCTGTGGTGGCATTGATTGCTTCAGCCGGATTAACAATTATTTTAACTGCTTTTTTCGGGACTACAACTTTCCCGGTGGTATTGTCTGATTTTAATGTAATTTCATTTATTATCTTTGTAATTTCTCTAGGATTAATTCGTAAGTACGAGATAAATCCAATCCGGATAATTATTGGCTCTGGTATCGCGGGTTTCATTATATTTTCATTTATTGTATAATTATAATGAAGTATACTTGCGCCAATAGCTCAACAGGAGAGAGCAATCGCCTCCTAAGCGATCGATGAAGGTTCAAGTCCTTCTTGGCGTGTATCATCAAATGCAATTTTTCTGAGAGAGCCGATAGGCTTTCTCTTTTTACAATTACTATGTAAGCGTATTTCTTGAAGCAACCTTTTAATCATGCTATAGTTTTTGTGTAACAAAATATTATAATTAGGAGGTTGTATGATGGCAGATTTTAAACAAGATGCGCAAGAGCTACTTCGTTTGGTCGGTGGTGATGAGAATATCAATGCTGTGACGCACTGTGCGACACGCTTGCGATTCGCCTTAGCTGATAACAACAAGGCAAATGTAGAAGCAATTGAAGCACTCCCATCTGTAAAAGGAACGTTCACTCAAGCAGGACAGTTCCAAGTTATTATTGGGAATGAGGTTTCGAAGTTCTACGAGGAGTTTGCAAAATTCTCGAACGTGACGACAAGTACTAAAGAAGACGTCAAAGCGGCTGCTGAGGTAAATCAAGCTTGGTGGCAACGTATTATGACGTTCTTAGCTGAAGTTTTCGCACCAATCATCCCAGCAATTATCGTGGGTGGACTTATTTTAGGTTTTCGTAATATTCTTGAAGGGGTAGAATTCTCAGCATTAGGTAATCAAACAATTGTCGCCGTTTCACCATTTTGGAATGGGGTGAACCACTTCTTATGGTTACCAGGTGAAGCGATTTTCCACTTCTTACCAGTAGGCATTACTTGGTCAGTAACGCGTAAACTCGGAACGACTCAAATTTTAGGGATTGTATTGGGGATTACATTAGTTTCGCCTCAATTATTGAATGCCTATGGCGCCGCAGGAGCTTTAGCTAGCGGCGAGGTTCCACAATGGAATTTTGGTTCATTCAGTATTGATATGATTGGTTATCAAGCTCAAGTTCTTCCGGCAATGTTCGCAGGACTCGCTTTAAGTTATTTAGAGCGATTTTGGCGTAAAGTCGTTCCAGAATACTTATCGATGATCTTAGTACCATTCTTATCACTTTTACCAGCCGTTATTTTAGCGCATACGATTTTAGGTCCAATTGGTTGGTGGCTAGGTGATTTAATTTCGAAAGTCGTCTTAGCGGGATTAAATGGTCCACTTTCTTGGTTATTTGGTGCAATATTCGGCGGATTCTACTCACCATTAGTGATTACCGGATTACACCATATGACCAATGCAATCGACAGTCAATTGATTGCAGATACAGGAACTACCGGTCTATGGCCGATGATTGCTTTATCCAATATCGCACAAGGTTCAGCTGTATTAGCGGTATGGTGGATGACGCGTCACGATGCGGAGGAAAGTCAAATTACTTTACCTTCAGCGATTTCCGCTTACCTAGGTGTTACCGAGCCAGCGATGTTCGGGGTGACTTTAAAATACGTATACCCATTTATTGCGGCCATGATTGGTAGTGCAACGGCTGGTTTAATTTCTACAACGTTCAATATTCAATCGAATTCGATTGGAGTTGGGGGATTACCAGGTTTCTTAGTAATCCACATTGATTCAATGGGAATGTTCTTTGTAGCAATGGCTGTTGCGATTGTAGTTCCATTCGTTCTTACTTTAACGTTCAAACGAATTAATTTCTTAACGGATAAAGGAATTGAATTAAATATTCCATTCTTCAATAAATAATTCATGAATTAACGTTTGTCACTGCTAACCTCGTTACGTTTGTTGTAATGACGTTAGCAGTTTTTCAATTGTTTTATTACAAAGGAGTAATTATGTTTAATAAAGAAACAATGACGATCTATCAAATCTATCCTAAATCTTTTAATGACACGACGGGGTCAGGGACGGGAGATATACCCGGTATTACTGAGAAAATCGATTATCTGAAAGAATTAGGCGTGGATATGGTTTGGTTAAGTCCGATATATCCATCACCACAGTATGATAATGGCTACGATGTCAGTGATTATACGGCCGTGGATCCTCTCTACGGAACAATGGCGGATGTCGATCAATTAATTGAAGCAGCTAAAGAGCGAGAAATGGGCATTATGCTCGATATGGTGCTAAATCATTGCTCGACAGAGCACGAGTGGTTTCAGAAAGCGTTAGCGGGTGATCCATACTATCAAGATTTCTTTTATTTAAAACCGGCGAAAGCGGACGGATCACTACCAACCAATTGGGAGTCTAAATTTGGTGGCCCTGCTTGGGAGAAATTTGGTGATACCGACCTATATTATTTACATCTTTATGCCAAGCAACAAGCTGATTTAAACTGGCATAATCCGAACGTTCGACGCGAATTATTCAATGTCGTGAATTTTTGGTTAGAACGAGGTGTTACAGGGTTTCGCTTCGACGTGTTAAATGTCATCGGTAAGATGGATTTTGTGGATAGTGACGAGCCAGGGTCAAGCCAAGAAAAAGCACTCTACACGGATACGCCGATTGTCCATGAATGGGTGAAGGAGTTAGCTCATGAGACATTTGGTCGCTATGATAATATTATTACGGTGGGTGAGATGTCATCGACAACCGTTGAAAATGGCCTTCAATATACTCAGCCAGAACGGGATGAATTATCGATGATTTTTAGCTTCCATCATCTGAAGGTCGATTATGCGCACGGTGATAAATGGTCGAAAGCACCGGTTGATTTTGCTGCTTTCAAGCAAATTATGGACCATTGGCAAGTAGGAATGTCTGAAGGTCGAGGTTGGAATGCATTATTCCTAAATAACCATGACCAACCGCGTTCGAACAGCCGCTTTGGTGATGTTGAAAAATATCCGTACGAGACAGCGACGATGTTGGCTCAGACGATTCAATTGATGCGCGGCACACCATACATCTATCAAGGGGAAGAAATTGGGATGACCAACCCTAATTACACGACCATTGATCAATATCGAGATGTGGAGACACTCAATTATTATCACATCTTATTAGAGCGCGGCATCAGTGAAAAGGAAGCAATGGAAATTATTCAGTCGAAATCACGGGATAATTCACGAACACCATTTCAATGGAATGATCAACCACATGGTGGATTTACCACAGGGACTCCATGGTTAGCGGTGGCGGATAATTATCCATCCGTTAACGCTGAAAAGGAATTGGAAGCGAATGGCATTTATCGCTACTACCAACAATTAGCTGCACTTCGCAAAGAAGTTCCAGTGATTGCTAAAGGCGATTATCAAAGTGTGCTATTGGATCACCCACAAATTATGGGTTACTGGCGTGAATATGAAGGACAAAAATTATTGGTACTGTCTAATTTCTACGCTGAAACGGTTGCGTTAGACGTACCGTTAGAATGGTTAGAACTTGATTGGCAACGATTGATCGGCAACGGAGCCATAGAAACCATTAAATCTACGGTTGAATTTGGTCCATATGAGACAGTAGCGTTCATAACTGAAGATTAGCTGAATTAAACCACTCGGGCAAATGCTCTAGTGGTTCTTTAGTTGCTTTTAATTCTGGATGAATGAAATTGAATGATTATGATTGAAAACAATCAAAAAGTAGGGTATATTGAAGAAAAGGAGCAAAAATATGTTAACAGAAGAACGTCAATCATTCATAATCAATCAACTTAATCGCACTTCTGTCATAGAAGTGAAGGATTTAGTTCAACAACTTAATGTATCAGAATCGACCATCCGACGTGATTTATCTCAACTGGAACAAGCAGGACAATTGATTCGAATTCATGGTGGAGCGAAAAGAATTTATCAATTAGACCAAGATATGCCATTAGCAGAACGCACGACGAGCTACCATGAAGTTAAAGAGCTTATTGCTCAAGAAGCAGCAAGTAGGGTTGAGCATGGCGATACGATTTTTTTAGATGCGGGGACAACGACTTACGAGATGATTCCGTATTTAGCCGAGATCGAAGGGGTGAAAGTCATCACGAATGGATTGGCTCAAGCACAACGAATCGCTGAATATCAGATGGAGCCTGTCTTACTAGGCGGCAGATTAAAAGTAAGAACGCAGGCTATCGTTGGCGCCATTACCATTCGTCAATTAAGCTCGTACCGTTTCAACAAAGCTTTTATAGGAATCAACAGTATCGACTTGACTTATGGGCTTACCACTCCGGACGAAGAAGAAGGAACTATCAAGCGTTTGGCACACCAAGCAGCGAATGAAGCTTATTTTCTAGCGGATCATAGCAAGTTTGATAAAGTTTCATTTTACCAGGTAAGGCAGTTGGAGAATGCTCGGGTGATTACAGATCAATTGACCCCCAATCAGCGGACAGGGTATCAAGCGGTCGCCCATATTAAGGAGGTTACACAATAATGAATTACACGATAACGTTTAATCCAGCGATTGATTTAGTGGTTCAAGCTCAATCTATTGCGCTAGGGGAATTGAATCGCGTTGATCAGACTGCCTACGTGATGGGTGGGAAGGGAATTAATATGTCAACCATATTGAATGAGCTAGGATCAAAAACTCAAGCAACTGGCTTTGTCGGTGGATTTACTGGAGACTATATTAAGCAACAACTGAATCAAGCGAATATTGATCATCATTTTATCAACGTTCAAGAACCTACTCGAATTAATGTAAAAATCAAAGCGGAAGAAGAGACAGAGATTAATGCACCAGGACCAAATATTACGAGCAAAGATTTTGATTCGCTGTATCAATATTTAGACTCTGTCGTGACAGAAGAAGACGCAATCTTTTTAGCAGGAAATGCTGCACCTGGTTTGGATGAGAGTCATTATCAAGCCATCGCGAAGCTGGCGCAA
The DNA here is from genome assembly GCF_002847645.1 of Falseniella ignava. NCBI lineage: Bacteria > Bacillati > Bacillota > Bacilli > Lactobacillales > Aerococcaceae > Falseniella > Falseniella ignava. The sequence goes on along the minus strand of NZ_PKHE01000024.1, from coordinate 9,465 downwards.
GATAAAGGAGCCAAATTCGTTCTCGATTCGAATAAAGATTTGTTAACGGCGTGTTTGGCTTACAGACCTTTCTTAATTAAGCCAAATCAACATGAATTATCAGAAATATTTGGAATTGAAATCAATACCACAAAAGACATTATTAATTATGCGAATCAGTTGCAATTACGTGGTGCGCAAAATGTACTCGTTTCATTAGGGGGAGCAGGCTCAATTTTATTGACCCCTACAGTAGATATTTATCAAGCCAATGTCCCTCAAGGAACGGTAATTAATTCAGTCGGAGCAGGGGATTCAATGGTTGCTGGCTTTATGGCAAAATACACTGAGTCAGAGGACCCAGCTTTAAGCTTACAACAAGCAGCTGCATGCGGTAGTGCTACTGCCTTTTCAGTAGGTATTGCAAAGCGTGATCATATTGAAGACTTAAAGCAACAAATTAAAGTTGTTAAATTATAAAAACAAAGGGGATAGAAAAGGAGTCAAAAGATGAAACTAGTTGATTTATTTGTGCCGGAGGCGATGGACTTATCGCTTAAGACCACTACTAAGAGCGAGACAATGCGCCATTTAGCTGAGCGTTTTGCTCAAGTCGGAGGAATTCAAGATGTCGATGCCTATGTCGAAAAGTTAGAAGCTCGCGAAGCGCAATCCACGACCGGTGTGGGAGATGAGATTGCCATCCCGCATGCGCAAGATGCATCGGTTAAGCGTCCAGCCATTATTTTTGGACGCAGTGAAGCCGGAATAGAGTGGGAGTCATTTGACCAACAACCTGCCAAGCTGATCTTTATGATTAGTGCGCCTGAAGGGGGCGGAGAACACTTAGCAGCCCTTGCTCAATTATCGAAAGTATTAATGAACCCCGCTGCCAAAGATGCACTCTTAAAAGCACAAACACCTCAAGAGGTACTAAAAGCACTTGATAAATATGATGAGTCTGAACCATCCCAAGAAGAACAAGTGGTTACAGAAACCGTTGATACTTCATCTACTGAACAACCATACTTACTAGCGGTAACAGCATGTCCAACAGGGATTGCCCATACCTACATGGCCGAAGAAAAGCTGAATCAAGCTGCCGCGAATGCTGGCTACAAAATTAAAGTTGAGACAAACGGTCAGACCGGTGTCGGAAACCGATTAACAGCCCAAGATATTGCACAAGCAACAGCGATTATTGTCGCAGCAGACAAACAAGTGGAGATGGGCCGCTTTGATGGCAAACCCGTTATTATTACGAAAGTAGCGGATGGTATCAATAAAGCGGATGAATTAGTTGGACGTGCAGCGAAAGGAAATGCGCCGATTTATCACGCTTCATCGGATGAATTGAACGATGAATCACTCTCTGATGAGCATGAGTCGATCGGACGTAGAATTTATAAGCATTTGATGAATGGGGTATCACATATGTTACCTTTCGTGGTAGCAGGTGGAATCTTAACGGCGATTTCCTTCTTCTGGGGAATTAATGCAGCCAATCCAGCGGATCCTTCTTACAGCCCAATTGCACAAGTATTCGCCACATTAGGTAATTTATCATCTGCGATGATGCTACCAATTCTTGCTGGATTTATCGGTCACTCAATGGCAGATCGTCCAGGGTTAGTGATTGGATTAATGGGTGGAATTTTTGCGAACCCAGCATCATTATCTGCCTTCGGAGGTGGAGTTGGCGTCTTTGACGGAACCGTTCCATCCGGATTCTTAGGTGCTTTGATTGCAGGATTCCTTGCCGGCGGGATTGTTTGGGTTCTACGCAAAGCATTTAGCTAGCTACCAAAATCATTAGAGGGAATGAAACCAATCTTCCTATACCCAGTTTTTGGCGTTTTAATAATGGGACTGTTAATGTTCTTTGTAATTAACGCTCCAATGGGTGCAGTAATGGATGGTTTGGTGAACTTCTTATCAAGCATTCCAACGGAATGGAACTTAGTCTTAGGATTTGTCGTGGCAGCAATGATGTCAATCGACATGGGTGGACCGATTAATAAAGCGGCTTATGTTACCGGAACAGCCTTAGTTACCGCAGCAAATGGAGCTGGCTCAAACGTTATGGCAGCTGTTATGATAGGTGGAATGGTACCTCCATTAGCAATCGCACTTTCAGCCACAATCAACCGTCACCTATGGACGAAAGAACAAACCAATACGGCACTCGTTAACTACGTAATGGGCGCAGCCTTTATTACAGAAGGAGCGATTCCTTTTGCCGCATCGAACCCACTCAAAGTAATCCCATCGCTCGCAGTAGGAGCCGGGGTTGCAGGGGCGTTAAGTATGATTTTCAATTGTGTAAGTTACGTACCACACGGTGGAATCTTCGCAGTTTTAGCTGGAGGCGTTACCCAACCGTTACTTTATCTCGTTTCATGGTTAATCGGCGGTATCGTTGGTGCAGCTCTATTAATATTCTTCCTGCGAGAAGAGAGATAGTCTAAATTAAAAACACGCTTGATACTGGATCATTGGATTGAGTATCGAGCGTGTCTTTTTATTTGAGTTGAATCTATTTGGATTTGTAAATCCAAATAGGTTTGTTGCTTGCATCATCTTGGATTTGGGAATCCAGATAGGTTTGCCGTGTGAACCTATCTAGAATCGAAAATCCAGATAGGTTTGCTGGCTGAATCTATCTAGAATCGGAAATCCAGATAGGTTTGCCGTGTGAACCTATCTAGAATCGGAAATCCAGATAGGTTTGCCACTTTAATAGTCCTGGATTTTGAACTCCATATCAATTCATCGCCTAGGTCACACCAACTTTCACAGTTGTATCCATCCGAACAAAAAAAGAGCACACATTTGAAAATGTGTGCCCGTTAGTTATTAGCAATTAGTTTTTACGATTCTTTGGCAACACTAAAGTTGCTTCAGGGTAAGTAAATTGACTATCACGACGATATAATTGGCGCCAGTTATTTTTAATAACTGTTCCAGAATCTTTTTGAGTTTGAATATGAGTTGATAAAATTTGCATTGCAACCATAGTAATTCCCCTTTCAAAAATTCATTTTATTTTGTAACCTCATTACATATATTATTATAGTATAGGTAGTTCTTCTTGTCTTTAAAGTGGGATATTAATACAATTAGAACTTTCTTTTCAACAAATCGCTTTCATAGCGCCAAAATGTGGAAAACGCTTTATTCTCTCATAATACATCTGAATAAGACAATAAAACAAATTATAATCCATTTGATGCCTATAGCTAGTGCGCTAAGGTCTTGTTATTTCTAACTATTTTGATAAAATTTGAGTTATGGAGGATGATGATGAAAAGTACAGTTAAATTAACGCCAAACGGTCCAACAATACCGATTTCACCCGAACTTTTACAACTTGAAATGCCATCGCGAGATACGATTGCGCAACCATTATTATTAAAAGCTAAAAAAGAATACGAAGCGAATACAGGGGAATTTACAACACATTTAACCGATGAAATGATTCAACAGCTCAATCTACCTCAAATAACATCAGTTGAACAATTAGAACAATTGGGTGTAGAGCTTTATACTAATCGATTATACGAACAACATTTTTATCGAGTAATTTTACCAGAAGTTATCAAATTTTACCGAGCGCACAGTGAATTTGTGATTGACCCAGATGAATTAGATACTTATAGTGAAGCTTATATTGAGAAAGTGGATGAACAAGCAGAAGCTGAGGGGCTCTCATTGGATGAATATGTTCAACAAACGTGGGGAATATCCGATATGGTCGACACGATCGCGTTTTTAGAACAAAAAGCGCACGACCAATTTTATATTCATTTAATAGCAGATCAGTGGTATCAAAATCAAGGTGGAGAATTAAACCGCACCGCTTATGATGCCTTTATTCAGCATCAAGTGATTCATCAACATCAAGATGAAATTGAGCTACGCGAACAATTTTCCTATCAACGATTTATCGAACATTATCCGGAAATCACTTGGACTCAGCACCTGGAAGATCATTACCGCCAGGAAGTTGAATTAATTACTAATCCAAATCTTGAATTATAACGATGGGAGGAGGTTTAAGCATTGAATAAAACCTATACAAAGCGGCAATGGGGGATTTTTATCCTATTGCTAGGTTTACTGACTGGTGGTGTGCTTTATGCCTTAGTCCATACTTTTGTTCAAGAGGATGTGACCTACCAAGTCTCACAATGGTTGCAGACCTTTGTGAAAAATCCTTTTGACACAAGTGATTTACATTATTCAAAAATGGAGCTTGACTTAACCCCTGAAGGTGGATTTTTAGTCAAGCGAATGAAAGACGACTATCTTGAGGTAGGCGTTAGTAACCGTGAGAAAGAATCACTCATCGCTCAAGTTGTTTCAAGCGATCAAATGCGTTCACTGCCGGCAGGGTTAACCGAAGATGAGCTCCCATGGTTCTATAATAGTCCTCAAGTTGCAAAAGATTCTCCGTATTCTTATGCGAATCAATATCGATTAGTAGAGGATGAGGGAATTAATGAATTAAGATGGTATGAATATCAAGGTAAGAGATATTTATTCCAGGATGATAGACTTTATACAGGTTGGCACCAAGATACAGATGGAGAATACCTTTATTATAATCAAGGTGTGATCCAACCAACTTCTTTAAGTCAAGATGATTTGGATAACTTTATTGAGCAAAGCAGAATTATCAAGCAACTTTCCCCGTCAATCGGCAAGTCATTATTTTTTGAGCGAAACCAAGATGACTATAAGCAAATGTATTCACTAAAATCGAATCATTATAGCATATTATATAAAGCAACCGATCAATTGATTCTCTCATCGCCTCCGGGTACTCGAGGATCTGTATTAGTCGCTTCAACGAAGAATTTCTACGATATGCCACTTGAAGTCGTTGAAGAATATCGAAGTGAAAACCAAGTTTGGTTGCATGTTATGGTGGGCTATGATGAATTAGGCTGGATACAACAAGACCTATCGAGAACACACTATGTCCCAACGTATTACAGTGAACGAACACTGCTTGATACGATTGAAGCTGTGTTACAAGAAGAAGTGGATAGTATTGCGGCAGACGTAGGAGCATCATTTATTAATAATGAAACGATGGCTCAAGTGAGCGTCAATGATCATCCGTTTTTCCCGGCCAGTACTCAGAAGATTTATGTGCTTGGGGAGTTATATCATCAATATCGAACGGGTGAATTAGATCCTTATCAAGTAGTCACGCTCTATGATTCTGATCGTGTCCCTGGAGCAGGTATCATTCAAGGATATCCGACCGGCAGCCAATTTTATATTGATGAATTAGTGGATTTAGTGGCAATTTACTCGGATAATACTGCAGCCAATATGTTAATTGATACGGTCGGAGGCGGCGAGAAAATAAACCCAAGACTTCAACAAATCGGGCTCTTCGATACCTATGTTTATGGCAAGTATTACGGAGAAGATACTTACTTAACGACCACTCCATCTGATGCTGCACGATTTTTTGCGTTACTATACAACAACCGTCTAAATGGCGAGCCCTACGACGATATGTTAGTTAATAAATTATTTATGAACACACATACTTTCTTAAGAAGTTATCTATATGGTGGAGCGACAACTTCTTATAATAAGTCTGGACTCGGTTCAAGCGAACAAAATGATGTGGCGACTTTTATTACGCCTTACGGTTCTTATTCGCTCACAGTTTATACGGCATACCCGGACAACTATGACAGTATTGCGGATAGCTTAGCAATGTTATCACTACGTGTTCACGACGCGTTTAATGAAGTACGTTCTGACTTATGGATTAAAGTGGAAGAATAATCTTTTAATATTTAGCGATCCGAAAGGATCGCTTTTTTTGCATAAAAAAGGCTGAACCCCCCAAAGGTTCAGCCTAAAGTTAATTCTTATTGATAAAGTTATTTAACGGTGCTTTTAATCACATTAATCGCAATTGGATTGACGATATCATAGAAAATCTTAGTACCTTCACGATTATTGTTAACTACACCTAATTGTCGCATTTTGCTGATATGTTGAGAAACTGTTGATTGTGGTAAATCTAAATTTTCTTGGATAGATTTAACGTTCATCGAACCATTTTCTAGTAATGTCTTAGCAATTGAATAGCGAATTGGATGCGCTAGTACTTTTAAGATTTCCACAATTTCATCGATTTCATGACTATTAACATCAATTTTTTGCATTTTTTGGCCCCCTTTATGCTGAATCGATATCTATATTTTAACACACAACGGCGACTGAATAAATGAATAAAATAATAAATTATTGTAATATTATCCTTCATATTAAAACTTATATATTTGTCCTTGCCAGGAGCGCGAGGATAATTTATGATAATGATAATCATTGAATGGAGGTAAAAATATGACCCAATTACTAACACGAGACCAAGTTCCAACCCAGGAAACATGGGATTTATCACTACTATTTAGCGATCAAGCTGAGTTTGAAGCAGCGGTTGAATCACTCAAACAAAAGGTGGATCATTTCCATCAACAATACAAAGGGCAGTTGACAGATGTTGAATTGATTATTCAATCCCTCAATGAATACGAAGAAATTGAACGGTCAAAAAACCACATCCAAATGTATGCTTCACTCGGTTATGAAGTCGATAAAGCAAATTCGCAATATGAAGAAAATGCGGTGCGGTTAGGATTTTTACTTGGTAACCTGAGTCAAGGCTTATCGTTCTATCATTCTGAGTTAAGCGCTATAAGTACCGAGTTGCTCGAGCAAGTAAAATCAACGCCAGAAGGAGCGCCTTACCAATACTTTATCGATGAAATTATTCGCTATAAAGATATTCGACTAGACCCGGCAGTAGAGGATGCTTTGAGTTATTTAAGTGGAAATCTTTATCATTCTTACGCATTGTATGGTGCTACTAAATTCCAAGATATGACGTTTGACAACTTTGAAATTGACGGCAAAGTTTATATGAATAGCTTTAATGCATTCGAAGGTGATTATGAAGGGCATCCGGACTTCAAAATACGCCACGCAAGTTGGGATGCATTCCATCAAAGTCTTGCACGTTATCAGCATACACTCGCAAGTAATTATATTAATCGCGTGCAAACTGAGAAGAAAATGGCAACATTACGTGGCTTTGATTCAGTCATCGACTACTTATTATTTGACCAAAAAGTCACACGTGATAGCTACAATCAAATTATCGATACGTTAACCAAGGATTTTGCACCCGTTATGCAACGCTATGCAACATTACTTGCCAAAGAACATGGATTAGAAAAAGCCTCATTAGCTGATATTAAAATGCCTTTCACTAAAGGAGAATCGAGCCATATTACGATTGAGCAAAGTGAACAGATGTTGCTTGATGCTTTCCAAGTGATGGGGGATGAATATTTAGCTATTTTCCGCCAAGCTTTTGCTGAACGGTGGATCGATTATCCAATGAATCAGACGAAGTCGACTGGAGGATTTTGTTCGACGAGTTACCAAGGACCTTCTTATATCTTATTAAACTGGACGGGGTTATTAAGTGAGGTTTTAGTACTAGCACACGAATTAGGCCATGCTGGACATTTTGTACTTCAGTATCGTGAGCAACTTGCAATCACTCCAGAACCAAGTATGTACTTTGTCGAAGCGCCATCAACGTGTAACGAGGTTATTATGTGCCAATACTTATTAGCGCAAGATATTGATGATCGAGCTAAGCGAAGCTTAATTACTGAATTCATCTCACGGACTTATTACCATAATATGGTAACCCATTTATTGGAAGCCGACTTCCAACGCAAAGTGTATCAAGCCGTAGACCGTGAAGATGTCTTAAATGCAACAGTGCTCAATCAATTCTTCAAAGAAACTTTAGAGAATTTCTGGCAAGGCGCTGTTGAAATTAATCCGGGCGCAGAATTAACATGGATGCGTCAACCACATTATCATATGGGACTCTATCCATACACTTATTCAGCAGGATTAACTATCGGAACTCAAATGGGACAACGGATTGCTAAAGGTGACACTGAGGCGATTGCGCAATGGCTCGATGTCTTAAAAGCAGGAGGAACACTGAGCCCGCTTGAACTAGCACAAGCAGCAGGTGTTGATATGAGTACACCGAGAGCGCTACACCAAGCGATTGCTTATGTTGATAGCTTATTGGATCAAGTTGAAAGTCTGGCATAGTATTACAATTTGTTAACAAAAATTTCATGCCGTGTAAGAAGCGTTAAGCTCGATTTACAAATCGCGTTTAACGCTTTTCCTTTTTATCGGCTTGTTGTAAGATAACATCTATACTACGAATGCAGTCCCGACACAATTTGTTTATTTCGAAGGATTGCCGAAGGAGATTATATGAAGAAATCATTTAAAGTCATCATGATGACACTTACAAGTAGCTTAATCTTATCAGTGGGACAGCCGGTCTCAGCACAATCAACATCTCACCAATCATTAACGTTAGTTAACGATTGGATCCAACGTACTTACAATGAAGTTGCTTATTCGATTCAAAATGATTTGCAATACAATAATGTTTACACCATCCGTTGGGGAGACACGCTTTCAACGATTGCGAAAGCGATGCGCATGTCTGTCGCAGAAGTAATGGCATTAAACAATATTGATAACCCAAATCATATTGTAGCTGGGCGTTCGCTTTACTTAACGCAACAAGTTGATGCGCCACAAACAGAAATTTCTGGAACGGAGTCGAATGAGCGTTCATTGTTAGTTGATACAGCTTCATTTAACCAAAATCCAACAGAAACTGAAGAAGCTACGGTGGCTGAACAACCAACCTATGTTGAAGAAACAACTGTGGAAGAAACTACGGAAGTGACGACCGAAATTGCTGAAACGATCCCAGAAGTAGTGACAGAGCTAACGCAAGAACCTGTTACAACCGTTGAAGTGGTTGAAACAGAATCACTATGGCAAGAAGAAACGACAGAAGTATCGACGGTTGATACAAGTGCGACCCAAAACCTTAGCGCACGGGAAGCGTTCGACCAATTGGCAGCTCAAAAAGGACTATCAGCTAGCGAGATTGAAGGATGGGCGTACATTATTCAACGCGAGTCGGGTTGGAACCATACCATTTCGAACCCAACGAGCGGTGCTTATGGATTACCACAAGCATTACCAGGTAACAAGATGGCCAGCCACGGTGAAGACTGGGCAACTAACCCATATACGCAACTCGCTTGGATGTATGATTACATGGTAAACCGTTACGGTAGTGTTCAAGGAGCCATTGACTTCTGGCACGCAAACCACTGGTATTAATCTTAAATTAAACAATCATAAAGACCGAATCCAGTCACTTAAAGTGTGAGGATTCGGTTTTTTTGGTTTCATAATATCGTCTATTTTTGGTTCTCTGTCAAATGATGTTGGTGGAGAACTTCCTGCCCAGAGAATTTTTCTCTGGGTTTTTATTGTGCTATCTATTAACTAAGCAGCAGATTGTATATTAGCTTCTTCCTTTTCTTT